>JAHIRM010000005.1 GCA_018818595.1 Bacillota bacterium | reverse complement strand
TACCAATAGACTCTATAAGTAATATCTGAATATCTTCAAATCCAATTTAACCTTTTTTAAGTATGTCTTGATGATGAGATTTTAATCACTTATTAGTGATTTTTTTTATTTTTACCTCTTGACATACTTACCGGTTGCTTATATAAATGCATTTATTCTATAATATTTAATTCTTTTAACTCGTGATAGAGTCTAGATAACGGGAGCCCCATCACAGTAAAATAATCCCCATTGATGGTTTGAATAAATTTTGAACCAAATCCTTGAATTGCATAAGCTCCAGCTTTATCTAATGGTTCATTGGTTTTAATATAATCTTCAATTTCTTTTTCTAAAAGCGGATAAAAAGAAACATTTGTTTTTGTGTAAAAAGATTTAGATATTTTTTTTGAAATAATTGCACATCCCGTCACAACGGTATGTGTGTTTCCAGAAAGCATGCGAAGCATTCTTCTGGCATCTTCTAAATCTTTTGGTTTTCCAAATACTTCGTCATCAATATACACCAGCGTATCAAATCCTAAAACAACTCGATTTTGATGTTTAGCAAAAACATCTGTGGCTTTTTGAAAAGCCAAATCTGTCACAAGTTCATCTTGAGGCAAGTCTGGATTGATTACTTCTTCAATTTCACTTTTTACAATTTCAAAATCAAGATCTAATAATTTAAAAAGTTCTTTTCTTCTTGGTGAACTACTAGCTAAAATAATTTTTTCCATAATTAACCTCCGTTATTTAATTTATTATATCATAAATTATAAATTCGATTTCAAGAATTTATTTGATCTCAAAAAAAACAAAATAATTAGCACATAACCATCACATATACTTGATAAAATGCTAGTTGTTTCGTTTTTCTTGAGAAATTCACTTATTTCTTCGAAAAAATTTGTCAGTTGCCCGAAAAATTGATACAATAAGAGTAATCTAATGTAAGAGGTGATGACTTTGAATCTAGTAATGAACGAAAATTTAATTCAAACTAACGATTTCTTAGTCGTTGCGATAAGCGGTGGAATTGATTCTATGGTTTTGCTTCAAGTGTTAAATGAGATGAAACAAAGAAAACAATTAAAACTATTTGTGTGTCACATTAATCATCATAAAAGAAATTCAAGCAATAAAGAAGAGGCTTTTGTAAAAGAAGTTTGCAAAGTCTTTGAAATTCCTTTTAAATCCTTTTCCATTAACAAAGCCACAAAATCGAATTTTCACGATGATGCAAGAAATCAACGCTATGAATTTTTTTATAGTTATGCAAAAGAAGTTAATGCAACAAAAATTGTTTTAGCTCATCACGCAGATGATCAAGCTGAAACAATATTAATGCGACTTGTAAGAGGTTCAAGCTTTGTTGGTTATAAAGGCATTCCTGAATGGATTCCTTATAAAGATGTATTAATCATTCGGCCTTTATTAACCACTTCAAAAGAATCCATTGAAGCTTATCAAAAAGACATGAAAGTTTTATATATGGAAGACGAATCCAACCTAGAAAATAATTATACCAGAAATCGTTTTCGACATCTTATTTTGCCTCAATTAAAAAATGAAAATCCGAAAATGCTAGAAAAATTTAATCAATTTTCAGAATACATCTCCGACGCTTATGAGTTTATTCAAAAAGCAAGCAACCAATTTATTTTTTCATGCATAACGAAAGATAAAGATCGTTTCTTAGTGAATCAAAACGATTTTTTGTCTTTAGATAAAATCATTCAAAAAGACGTCGCAAAAAAGCTTATCGATCTTGTATCAAATAATCAAGTTGAACTATCTTATCAAAACATTCAAGATATTGTAAATGTGTTTTATAATCAAAAACCACATTTAGAATTAAAGCTAGATTCTGCTTTGATTATATTAAAAAGTTACGACGAAATCTCTTTTCAAAAATCAAAACCAGTTTATTTGGACTTTGAATTTACTCTTAACCATTTTGGAAAAGTTATTTTGCCCTCAGGAGATACCATTGTCATTTCAGAAAATAGTTGCAATTGTGATGGTAAATCTATTGAATTATGGTATAATAATCTCGATTTAATTTTTCCGATAACTGTGAGAAACAGAAAACCTGGAGACAAAATTACGTTTCCATTTGGCTCAAAAAAACTAAAGGATTTTTTAATTGATCAAAAAATTCCCAAAAGAATCAGAGACTCTTTTCCAATAGTTTTGTCCAAAGAAGGAGATATTCTTTGGATTCCCGATATTTATCAAATACCTATACAAAAGGGCAACTACAAACTGTTTCTAAGTTTCCAGAAAGGAATATAATATGTTAGAAAAAGACATAGAAAAAATTTTGGTTTCAGAAAATGAAATTAAAGAAATTGCTATTTCATTAGGAGAACGCATTACCAAAGATTATCAAGGAAAAAAACCAATCATTATCGGATTATTAAAAGGCTGTATGCCTTTTATGGCCGAATTGATAAAACACATTGATTTATATTGTGAAATAGAACTTATGGGTGTTCAAAGTTATCACGGTGGCATTAAATCTTCCGGAGATATCAAAATCACTAAAGATTTAGATGTTCCCGTTGTGAACCGCGATGTCATTATTGCTGAAGATATTGTTGACACCGCAAAAACAATTGAACTCATTAGAAAATTACTTTTACATAGGGGCGCTACTTCTGTTGAAGTGGTTACTCTATTAGACAAACCTAGCGGACGAGTTGTTCCATTTACTCCAAAATACATTGGCGTTACCATTCCAAAAGAATTTGTGGTTGGTTTTGGTTTAGATTACGATGAATGTTATCGAAATCTACCCTATGTAGGTATATTGAAGCAAAGCGTTTATAAGAAATGATTCAAGGAGGAAGAATATGGCAGAAAATAAAAGTCAAGTAAAAAAACCATTTAATAATAGGACCTCTCATTTTTTAATGATTGCTCTTTTGGTTTTACTTGCTATCTCAATAATATTTAGCTTTGGTACAATGAATTCTCCAGAAGAATTACGAAATGATGAATTTGTGACTGTTTTGAATAACCAAGGAATTGCAACCGTTTATGTTACTCCATTATCTGGTGATTCAAATTATCGAGCGTATAAAGTTACTGGTGCTTTAGTAGATACAAGAAATTATATTACCTACTTAGCAAACGATGACGAACTAGCCACTGTTTATGGAATCATTAACGTACTTAATACCGATAGTTTTGCAACAAATGACGTAATATATACCTTCGTACCTGCTGCAACATATAGCTTAATTAATATTATATTCCCAGTCATTTTGGTTGCAGGAATTGTGATTATGCTTGTCTTTATGATGAAGGGCGGAAATAACGCGAACAAACAAGCTTTTGATTTTGGAAAAAGCCGCGCAAAATTAAGCAAAGGTCAAAGAACTACTTTTGATGACGTTGCTGGTGCTGATGAAGAAAAAGAAGAATTAGCTGAAATTATTGATTTCTTAAAGAATCCAAAAAAATACATAGAATTAGGCGCAAGAATTCCCAGAGGCGTCCTTTTAGTTGGGCCTCCAGGAACTGGAAAAACATTAATTGCTAGAGCCGTTGCCGGAGAAGCAAATGTCCCTTTCTATTTTGTAAGTGGATCTGATTTCTTAGAAATGTTTGTAGGAGTTGGAGCAAGTAGGGTAAGAGACATGTTTAAAACCGCAAAGCAAAACGCTCCTTGTATTCTCTTTATCGATGAAATCGATGCAGTTGGTAGACAAAGAGGAACTGGGCTCGGTGGAGGACATGATGAAAGAGAACAAACTCTTAATCAACTCTTAGTTGAAATGGATGGATTTGGACATAATTCAGGCGTTATCATTTTAGCAGCAACGAACCGAGTAGACATCTTAGACCCCGCATTAATGAGACCTGGTCGTTTTGATAGACAAATTTATGTAGGAACTCCAGATATTAAAGGTCGAATCGCTATCTTAAAAGTTCACTCTCGTAAAAAGAAAATCAATCCTACTATTACCTTTGAAGAAATTGCAAGAAGAACTCCAGGATTTACAGGAGCCGATCTAGAAAACTTGATGAATGAATCTGCTTTACTTGCTGCAAGAGAAAATAAAAAACAAATTGAAATGTCTCATATTGACGAAGCAGTAGACCGGGTAATGATGGGACCTGCTAAAAAATCAAAAGTCTTTAGTAAAAAAGAAAGAAAATTTATCGCTTTCCATGAGGCAGGCCACGCAGTGGTTGGAATCAAATTAGAAAACGCTAATATTGTACATAAAGTAACAATTATTCCTAGAGGACAAGCCGGAGGATATAACCTCATGCTTCCAGAAGAGGAACAACAATTTTTACAAACAAAACAAAATTTATTAGAAATGATTACAGGATTACTTGGTGGTAGAGTTGCTGAAGAATTTGTTTTTAATGAAATTTCTACTGGCGCTCATAATGATTTATTAAGAGCAACAGCAATTGCAAGATCGATGATTACCGAATATGGAATGTCGGATAATTTAGGCCCTGTTACTTACGAACAAAATACAGGAGCCGTCTTCTTAGGAAGAGATTATGGCAAAGATAAAAACTTCTCTGAAGCCATTGCAACTGAAATTGACAAAGAAATAAGAGGCATCATTCACGAATGTTATGAATCAGCAAAAAAAGTAATAAGCGAAAACGAAAGTTTACTTCAACAAATTGCTCATTACTTATTAGAGGTTGAAACATTAACAAGAGAAGATATTGATGAAATCGTTAAAACCGGAAAATTAAACAGGTGGGATAATATCCTCGCAACTGATACCGTTCCAACTGAACCCGAGCAAAAAGAAATTGTAAACGAAAAAACAGAAGAAAGAAAATTCGAATAAAGTGTGAGGGATACTTCGAGTATCCCTTATTCAATTGGAGGATTGTATGCGATTAGATAAGTATTTAAAAGTATCAAGAATCTTTAAACGCAGAACCATTGCGAAAGAAATCTCAGCGAATAATCGAGTTTACATAAATGACAAAGTAGCTAAGCCTTCTACTTTGGTTAAAATAAACGACATCATTAAAATTATTTATGGAAACAAAGAATTTACTGTGAGAGTCTTAGCTCTTGCAAATCAAGCAAATAAAGAGAATGCTTTAAGCATGTATGAAGTCCTAGAAGAAAAAAATACAAAATAGCAACCTAGAATTCATTGATAAAATGAGTTTTATTCTGTATAATAAGAAATAGATTAGGTTTAAAAGGAAGTGTTAGCTCGTGAAAAAAATTATAGGCAGTATTTTTGTGTTATTTATTTCTTTAATGACTTTTTCTTGTACAAATCAAACCATATTTTATGATGTATACGTAACTGTATATCCAATACAATACGTTGTAGAAGAAATCTTTAAAGGCACTACATTAACGGTAGGGATTGTTCCTGGCGTTTCTTCTCATCAAGATTCAATTGACTGGTCCCCAAAAGAAATTATTGCAATGACAGAAGCAAGTTATCTATTTTATGTTGGAGCTAATTACGACCAATATGTTGATTTCCAAATCAACAGTATCTTTACAAATAAACCGGTTGAACTAGTAAAAATTGAAGATGAAACAAGTTATATTCAATTTATTGAAGGCGTAGTCCATGTTCATGAAGATGAAGTAACTACTGAATCTGAAGTAAATCTTTTAGGCAATGACCCTCATTTTTGGATAAGTCCTTTAAAAGTTCAACAAGTAGCAACTTTAGTCTATGATAAATTAATTTTAAAATATCCAGACATTAAAGATTTAATGAAAGCAAATTATGATCAATTAATTCTTAATTTACAAACGTTAAGCGATTCTTTCAAAGAAGTGATTGACCAATCGGAAAAGACCATTTTAACTTCTACTAATTTATATGGATACCTTGCTTATGATTATGGATTGTTATACCTTTCCATTTCTCCTGGGTACCATGAAGAGTCAGAACAATTTACTACTCAAGAAAAAGAAGAGATTGTCGCAGAGGCTATCTTACATGAAATTCAATACATTATTTATGAAAGAAACACTACTTCTCCTCTTTCAAACGCGGTCTTTACTACATTAGAAAATTTAGGTTATAATCCAATTAAGTTAGAATATGATATTTTACAATCTTTAACAAACGATGAAAAAGCTGAAGGAAAAGATTATATCACTGTAATGTATACCAATTTAGAATTATTGAAATTAGCAACTGGATATATAGAATAGGAGCAACTATAAAAATGGAATATAAACTTACAGAACAAGAAATAATACGAAGACAAAAGGCCGATGAATTAAAATTAAAAGGCATAGACCCTTACGGACAACGTTTTGATAGAACTCATAATACTCTTACCTTTAAAGAGGATTTTTCAGTTTACACCAAAGAAGAACTTCACGAAATAGCTTCTCCAGAGATTGTTAAAATTGCTGGAAGACTTATGACGAAAAGAGATAAAGGAAAAGCTGGATTCGCTCATATTCAAGACCAATATGGCAGAGTTCAAATTTATGTTCGAAAAGATGTTATAGGCGAAGAAGACTATGACATTTTTCAAAAAGGCGATTTAGGTGATATTGTTGGAATCGAAGGAAGTGCAATGGTCACAAATACTGGAGAACTATCAATCCGTGTCACTAAATACACTCACCTAGTCAAAGCATTAAGGCCTTTGCCCGAAAAATTTCATGGTTTAGTTGATATCGAAGAAAGATACCGCAGAAGATATGTCGATTTAATTATGAATGACGAATCAAAAGAAACCCTTATTCTGCGTTCTAAAATCATTCAATCTATGAGAAATTACTTAAATAATCTAGGGTATTTGGAAGTAGAAACGCCTATTTTACATCCAATTTTAGGTGGCGCAAATGCAAGACCGTTTATTACTCATCACAACGCACTTGATATGCCATTTTATTTACGAATTGCTCCAGAACTTTATTTAAAGAGATTAATTGTTGGCGGTTTTGATTGCGTTTATGAAATTGGTAGATTATTCCGAAATGAAGGCATGGACATTAAACATAACCCAGAATTCACTACCATTGAATTGTATTTAGCTTATAGCGACTTACAAGGAATGATGGATTTAAGCGAAGATTTAATTTCTTCAATCGCCCTTGAAACCATCGGGAGAACAACCATTCAATATGGCGATAAAGAAATCAACCTTGGCAAAGGTTGGAAAAGAATTCATATGGTCGATTTAATTAAAGAACAAACCGGCATTGATTTTTTCCAAATTCATGATTTTGAAGAAGCCAAAAAACTCGCTTTAAAAAATCATTTAAAAGTTGAACCTCATTTGTTTAGTGTTGGCCACATTGTAAATCTTTTCTTTGAACATTTTTGTGAAGATTCCCTTATTCAACCTACTTTTGTATATGGTTATCCAATTGAAGTGTCTCCTCTTACAAAAAAGGATCCAAAAGATGAACGATTTACACAACGTTTTGAGCTCTTTATTGATGGAAGAGAATATGCAAATGCGTATACCGAATTAAATGATCCTATCGACCAAAAAGAACGATTTGAAAATCAACTAAAAGAAAAAGAATTAGGTAATGTCGAAGCAAACGAAATGGATATTGATTTTGTGGAAGCATTAGAATATGGAATGCCGCCTACAGGTGGTATTGGTATTGGAATCGATCGTCTTGTCATGTTAATCACAAATAGCTCCTCTATTCGAGATGTATTATTATTTCCACATATGAAAACTAGAGGTAAATAAAAACACATAAAAAAAGCGTTGAAGGGTTCCTTCAACGCTTTAAATTTATTCTTCTTTATCTTCTTCTTGCGATTCTTCTGTATCAATCATAAGCGGATCTTCTTCTATCACTTCGGGTTGTTGCTCTGAAACGACGTTATCCCCTTCTACAATTAAATAATCTTCAATGTTTACACTACCTTGAAACATTTGTTTTGCTTTTATAGCCATATGGTGTTCTTTTCCATTCGCAATAATAAAAGCTAAACATTTATCCATTTCAAGAATATCATTTAATTTTTTATAGTAAATTGCCATTCGGTAATTATAGACTAATTTCGTTGAAATATATCCGTCGTTTCTTGTAAAATGTTTATCAATGACATCTTTATATTGGTCTAAAGATACATCTACATTTTTAATAGCCTCCAAAATTTCTAAATAGCTTGCGGCAAATCCTTGATATTTTTTTGCAACTCTTAAACTCACATTTTTAATTCGTTCAATCGAAAAATCAACTGTTTGAATGTCATCTATTTCAACTGCGGCATAACCCGTGAACGAAAAGATTAATATGTGATATACCGTATTTAATCGATTTAATTCAATTGAATTTAAAGTTTTTATCGCGTCTTCGTATTTCCCGCTATAATATTTGGCCATACCTAAATACATCATATACATTGCTTTGATGTTTTTGGTTGCTGCGTTATTTACACCTTCTTGAGCTAAATGTTCAGCTCCACTAATATCCAAATCATAATCTACTAACATATTAAATTTGTTCGCGAACATTTGAATGGGTCCACTTAAACGATATTTGATAAACATATATCCAATGGTAGAAATTAAGAAAATCCAAATCCAATCTAAAAAGTAGTGAAATGCATTAATCGTAATTAAGGCTACTGGCACAAGTATGACAATAACTAAAGAAAGTACATATTGTTTTCTGTTCATTGTTTTTCTCCTTTTTTTATATATCGTTTCCTAATACAAAGTCTTCTGAATCTTCAAAGAGATACAATCCTAATGTTTCAGCGACATCAATAAAAATATCAATAACGCCATAAAATTCAAAATAATTATCTCCAATGATCGTTTTTAGAGAATCATCAACGAATAGTTTATAGGTCAATGGAATTTCTTTTTTCTCTTGAATAATCGCATAAGATTCTTTTAATAATTTATCAAGTTTTTCTTTTTTAATTGCAATCTTTTTTTCAGCAATTTCATACCTAATATCTTCGATATACAAAAGACTATTAATCACAACGTCGTATTCTAAAAAGTGATGAAAATCATTTTTAAATACTGTTTCTAAATAGATTTTACATGTTTCAATTTGATCGTGTAAATATTCTAATCCCACACTAAAAATCTTTTCTAAATCATCTGTGAAATCAAGTTCTTTTTTTTGAACAGCTTCATTCACAAATTGTAGAACTTCGTAAACCGGCATAAAGCGTTCATAAAGCAAAGAAGTGTGTTCCTTTAATTTTAAATAAAAATCAGAGTTTTCAGTGTTCCAAGAAACGTATTCTTTTAAGAGGTCGCTCATCAATTCCACCGCCTTAGAGATATTATACTATTTTGTAAAAATAAAAACCACAATTAATTTGTGGTTTTTTTGTGATTAAGCTTGATTGACAGAACCAAATAAAGTCATTTTATCTCGAACAGATTGTTTTATGGCTTCAACACCTGGAGCCAATAATTTTCTAGGATCAAATCCTTTGCCCTGTAAATCTTTTCCAGCTTCGATGTATTTTCTCGTTGCTTCTGCAAATACTAATTGGCATTCTGTGTTTACATTAATTTTAGAAACACCCATTGATATTGCTTTTTTTATCATATCGCTTGGAATTCCTGTTCCTCCATGAAGCACCAAAGGAACACCTTTTGTTATATTATTTACTTCTTGTAAAACATCGAAGTTTAGACCTTTCCAGTTCTCTGGGTATTTACCATGAATGTTCCCAATTCCTGCCGCTAAAATAGTTACACCTAAGTCAGCAATCATTTTACATTCGTTTGGATCTGCAACTTCTCCCCCACCAATTACTCCATCTTCTTCTCCCCCAATTGCGCCAACTTCTGCTTCAATTGATAATCCAAGTTTTTTTGTTAATGCTACTAGTTCTTTGGTTTTTTCAATATTTTCTTGAATAGGATAATGAGAACCATCAAACATTATGGAAGAAAATCCAGCTTCAATAGCCGCAAAAGATCCTTCATAAGTTCCATGATCTAAATGAAGAGCTACAGGAACTGTGATTTTAAGTGAGTCTACCATAGCTTTGACCATTGCTGTAACAACTTTATATCCCGTCATATATTTTGCTGCACCTTCAGAGACTCCAAGGATGACAGGTGAATTTAATTCTTGTGCTGTTTGTAATACCGCTTTAGTCCATTCTAAATTATTTATATTAAATTGGCCTACTGCATATCCGTTATTATATGCTTTCAATAACATTTGTTCTACTGAGACAATACCCATATTTGTTTCCTCCTAATAATATTATTATCGTATATATTATACAAAAAAATGATAAAAATGTAAAGATGATTAGCTGGTTTAATCAAATTGGCAAAAAGAAAAAGGTTATTATATTTAAGATAATTTTTATCTATAAATTCATAACCTTATCGATTTTTAAATTCCTGATACTGGCATGGATTTTACTTTAATTGAAGGACAAGTAATTCCAAAATATCCAGTTTTTAAATCATTTGCAATTTCGACAATATTTAAAAGCATTTCAATAAAGTTTCCTGCCACAGTAATTAAAGCTACTGGTTTTCCTAAAACTCCGTTTTCGATAACAAAGCCCATTGCTTGTAAAGAAAAATCTCCACTAATTGGGTTTGCCCCTGCATGTGCGCCTTGAACATTTGTAATAAATATTCCATCTTTCACAGAAGCTATTAATTCTTCCTGTGTTTTATTTCCTGGTAAAACTTTTAGATTTATTGGCGAAATCGATCCTCCAAATCCATTTCCAGTAGATTTAACATTATCTCTTTTAGCGCTAATTAAATTATGAAGATACGTATCTAACTGACCTTCTTTAATCAATTCTTTGTAAAAAGTCGCAACTCCTTCATCATCAAAGGATCTACTACTGCTACTTTTTTTCATAAAAGGATCATCGACAATCGTGACTAATTTGGATCCGATTTGTTGGTGTAATTTCCCTTTTAAAAGCGATAACCCTTTTTGAACAGCTTCTGCAGAAAAGATGTTTTCAAAAGCAGAAAGAAGTACTGCAAATGCGTCTTTATCAAAAACGATTTCATAATTTTTTGAAGGAATTGGTTTTGCTCCTAATGATTTTACTCCAGATTCAACAATCGATTTTGCAAGTGAAGTTGAGTCAAAATCAACAAATTCATTACTGACAGTCAAATCAAAAGCAGTTCTTTGATCTGTTTCATCTTTTACAATTACTTGACCACCAAAATAAGCTGAATTTACTTTATTATATAATTTTAATCCTTTTGTATTTTGCAATAAAACTGATCTTGTTGTTTCGGAATACATCGATTCAACAAAAGTAACTTTTGAATCCAAGTTATGAAATAATTGATCCAATTCTTTTACTTTATCTATTTTTCTCTTAACATCCATTGAGAATAATTCTTCATTAAATAATCCATCAAGCGCTTCGTATTTTGAGTCTCCTTCATAAATAATTGCATCATCTAATGAGTCCACAATTTTAGCATTTAAAATGATGTTTTCAATGATTGTATCTATAAGATCATCTTCCATTACCTCAGTAACATAGGTGCCCATTTTTCCATTGAAAATGCCTTTTATTACCAAACTAGATGTATCTGCAATTTCATATTTATCAACTTCACCATTAAATACATCGATACTTAATTGATTGTTGTCTGCTAAAAAAACTTGAACATCTGTTATTCCTTTTTGCAATGCTTTTTCAAATAGTTTATCAATATTCATATTATTTAGCTCCCTTCTTCCCACCAACAGTGATTGAAGAAACTCTTAGTGTAGGTTGTCCAACGTCTGCTGGAATTGATCCAGAGACAGAACCACACATGCCTCTACCACTATCTAAATTATTTCCTACCATATCTATTTTCAATAAGATTTCCGCTCCATTACCAACTAAAGAAGCCCCTCTAACTGGTTCAGCTATTTTTCCGTTTCTTACAATGTATCCTTCTGAAACTGCAAAGTTAAAATCTCCACTGCCTGGGTTAACAGACCCTCCACCTAGTTTAGCTGCAAATAGTCCATATTCAGTAGCTGAAATAATTTCCTCAAATGTGGATTCTCCATTATCAATAAATGTATTACTCATTCTAGAAGTTGGAGCATACTTATACGATTCTCTTCTCGAAGATCCTGTAGGAATATGATTCATTCTTCTACCGTTTAATTTATCAACCATGTAAGTTTTAAGAATTCCTTTATCAATTAGCACTCTTTTTGCTTGAGGATATCCTTCATCATCAAAATTTGCACTGCCCCAAGCATTTTCAATTGTTCCATCATCAATTGCTGTAACAATCGGTGTTGCCACAACTGTATTTAATTTTCCGCAAAATACGGATGCATTTTTGGAAACAGAAGTTGCCTCTAAACTATGCCCGCATGCTTCGTGAAAGATAACTCCGCCAAATTCGTTATTAATAATGACAGGCATTACTCCGCTTGGACATTCTTCAGCAAAAAGCATTGTTTTTGCAGTTCTTGCTGCGTCTTTTGCAACATCTTCTATATTGATGTCTTCATAAAAATATTCGTATCCTTTTCCGCTTCCTGGTCCTTCGGTGCCAGTTTGCATTTGACCATCGATTCCAGCAATAGCGTTAATTCTCATACGAACTCTCACTCTTGTTTCATTTGCAAAACGTCCCTCGCTATTTGCTATTAACACTTCTTGAACTGAATCGGAAAGATTGACAGTTACTTGTTGAATAACTTCGTCGTATTCTTTAGCGGCTTTATATGCTTTTTGAATTAACATCACTTTTTCTTCTTTTGAAACGTCTTTTGGATTTAATTTCACTGAATGTCTTTGACCAATCTCCAAAGAACTTAATGGCGTTGCCATCAGTAATTTTTCGCTTGAAAATGATTTTGATAAATCACTAGCTAATTTTATTAAATCTTTAGGGTTTTTGCTATTTGTATACCCATATACACTTTGAAATTCTAATGCTAATCTTACTCCGACCCCAAATATTTTTGCACTGTTTGCTTTTTCAATTCTTCCACCAATTAATTGAATGGATTCAGATGTTTTTTCTTCAATGAATACTTCTGCAAAATCAGCGCCAGTTGCCAGTCCTTGATTGATTATTTGTTCTATCAAATTTTTTTCTAGTAACATTATAAAATTCCTCCTTTTAATCCTTCTCTATTATATTCTTTTTTTGTGATAAATTGAAGTGTTTAGAAGCAAAAACAAAAAAAGCTAGTCTTCTTAAAATAGAAGAGATGGGCTTTTTTTGTTTACTATAATTTATTTTAAATATATTTCTGTATATTTTTCTTTTAAATATTGAACATAATATTTTGGATTAAATTCTTCTTTTGTCACTTCTAACAATAATTCTTTTGGAGATTTACTAGCTCCAAATTGATGAATTTTTTCTTTTAACCATAAATTAATTTCTGAGATTTTATTTTCAGATACTAGTTTGTCAATATCGAGTTCTTTTTTCATAGAGTAATAGAATTGAGCAGAGTATGCTGTGCCTAATGCATATGTTGGAAAATAGCCAATTAACCCGCTACTCCAGTGTACGTCTTGCAAGACTCCTTCTCCATCATTTTTAGGTTCTATTCCTAAATATTCTATCATTAATTTGTTCCAAACTTTTGGTAAATCTTCTATTTGAACTTCATCTGAAAGTATCATTCTTTCAATTTCGTAACGAATCATAATGTGAAGCGAGTAAGTAAGTTCATCAGCTTCAACTCTAATTAAAGACGCTTCTACTTTATTTGTAGCACGATAAAAATCATCTAAACTAACATTTCGTAATTGCTCAGGAAATAGAGATTTGAATTTTGGATAATGTACTTCCCAAAACGATTTACTTCTACCAATGATATTTTCAAAGAATCTTGATTGAGACTCATGAATCCCCATGGAAGTTCCGCTATTTAATAGTGTGTTATCCCATTTGGTATCAATTTGTTGTTCATAAGTAGCATGTCCCAATTCGTGAATAACTGCAAATATACTTGAAAAAACATAGTTTTCTAAATATCTTGTCGTGAATCTCACATCATCAGGAGATGTATTCCAAGTAAAAGGATGTACGCTTTTCTTCATTAATCCTCTGTTTCGATCAAAGGCTAATACATCAATTAAATAATCACAAAATTCTTGTTGTTTTGATGCATCAAAGAATTCGTTCATAAATGCATCATTTGAATTCTTTTTCGTTGCTAATATTTCTTTTACAAATGGAACTAAATCTTTTTTCAGAACATCAAAAAATTTATTGTATTCTTTCATCGACATCCCTTCTTCATAATCGTCAAGCAAGACGTTATAAGGATGATCATCAATTCCGTAATATGAGATAAATTTTTTGTTAAAATCAAAAATCTTTTGCAAATTATCTTTAAATGAATTAAAATCACTATTTGCTTTAGCATCTTGCCAAACAACTTGTGATAGTTGAATCAATTGTTGATACTCAATAAATTCACTTTCAGGAATTTTAATAATTTTATCTAACTCTTTTTTTGCTTTTTCAATTTCTCTCTTTGTGAAAGGATCTAATTCATCCTTTTTTGCATAAAGTCCATAAATAATATCTTGAGTTTCTTTACTTGTTTGCAATTTAAATAACTCAGATCCAATAATTCCCAATAATTCAGCCCTTCTTGGGAATGCCCCTCTTGGTGCTTCGGTGTTGGAATCCCAACCACATAATTGAAGCACATAAATATACGCTTTAGATTTTTTAACTAATTCTCGAAATTTATTTACTGTTTCCACTATATCACCTCTAGTAACCTATTATAACAATAATTCTGTATCTTTTCTACTATTTTGTATTAATCTTTATATCTCCTGATACTGAATGTTTTGCTTTAACAATAATAGGTCTTGTCTCATCTTTATTGGAAATTGTCACATCTCCAGATACGGATTGCAAAGTGATAGCTTCAAAATAACTTTCATTTCCAACGATATCTCCGCTTACTGTCCTAAAAACTCCATTTTTACATTCGAATTCGCATAAGTTAATATCGCCACTTACTGTATTAGAGGTGAAATCTTCTTTAACGATTGATTTTTTAATTTCAATATTTCCATTAATTTGAGAGGTCCGAAGTGAATTTGTAATGAAATTTGACAATTCTACATCTCCGTTTACTGTTTCAACATGAAGTGAATCAGTGACGCAATTATTAATTGAAATATCTCCATTTGTTGTTTTAAAATGCATTATTTTGGAGTTGATTTTATTTAAACTTACATCACAATGAACTCCTGAATGATTCATGTTTTGAACAAGACATTCTTTTGGTAATTTTAATAGAAATTCAATTTGAGTTTCGGTACCTTTTCTTCTAAATACATTAAATGAAGAATTTTTTGGTGATTTTAAAGAAAATGTTCCGTCTTTATATTCCACTTCATATTTGTTTAACTCGGGGTTTCCTTTGTAATAAACGCGTATGCTTTTTTCGTCATCGGCTATGTATTGAATATCTTCTGAAACTAATCCTACTTGAACGTTTAATTCTTTTTGAGTAAGTTCAAACGTTTTATATAGTTTGAATCCCTCTTCATCAAAATCAACTTCAGTTTCTTGGTGCATATTTAAATCAGCTAATTCTTTTGCTAATTTTTTTGGATCTCCAAATTTATTTACAATTTCTTCTTCAGTTAATCCTTCTTCTAATGCCTCGCTAATCATTTCTTCGTGATCTTGTAATATTTCCTTTACTTCTTTGTCTTTTAAATTGTTATTTTTCAATTCTGCTTCCAAATCTTCTAAAAACTTCTTCACTTTTCTTTCCTCCTTTATTTAATATTTGATAAACTCCTCCAATGAATTCGTCCCATTCATTGCGTAAAGATAAATAATATCGAAATCCCTTTTCTGTAACTTTATAGTACTTCCTAGGAGCCCCAATATTTGACTCTTCCAAGTAAGTGGTAAAATAATCTTCATTTGTTAATCTTCTAAGAATTGGATAGATTGTATTTTCATTTACGTCTAAATGTTTTGATATATTATTAATTATCATATATCCATACATATCTTCTTGCACCAATTCTGATAAAACACATAATTCTATAATTCCTCTTTTAAATTGCGCATTCATGTTTACACCTCCACAACAGAATTATAACACAGTACCGTGCACAACACAATACCTAATTTAAAAAAAAGAGAAATTTTTTTCTCTTCTTCTTTTTTTATAGTTTTTCTTTGTATTTTAATGCGGCTCCCACAAAATCTCTAAACAAAGGATGTGACTTTTGTGGCCTCGAAAGAAATTCCGGATGAAATTGTGTTCCAACAAACCAAGGATGATTTTGCAACTCAATCATTTCACATAATTTTGTTTCTGGATTAATTCCTGAAAATATCATTCCGTTTTTTTCTAAAATTTTTCTAAACTTATTATTTACTTCATAACGATGTCTGTGTCTTTCTTTTATTTTTGTGATGCCATACGCTTTATGAGCTAATGAATTTTCCAATATGTCGCAATTAAATAAGCCTAGCCTTAATGTTCCTCCCATTTCAATTCCTTTATATTGTTCAGGAAGGTAGTCTATTACATTATATATTGTTTCTAAGTCAAATTCTGTTGAGTTTGCTTGAGGAAGAGAACATTTGTTTCTTGCAAATTCTACTATAGCAAGTTGCATCCCTAAGCACAAGCCTAAAAAAGGCACTTGATGTTCTCTTGCATATTCAATTGCTTTGATTTTTCCTTCAATTCCCCTTGACCCAAATCCTCCTGGAACCAAAATTCCATCAACATCTTTTATCATTCCATCAATATTTTCATCGGTTATTTCGTTAGAATTTATCCACACTACATTAACTTTAACTCGATGAAAATACCCTGCATGTTTCAATGATTCACAAACGGATAAATAAGCATCGTGAAGCGATACATATTTTCCAATTAATCCAATAGTAACTTCTTTTTCTAAATGTTTGATGCGATCGATTAATTCAATCCATTCACTCATATCACAAGGAGGTGTTACAAGTTGTAAATGTTCACAAACGATATCATCTAATTTTTGTTTTAAAAAGTCAATTGCAACTTCATACAGAATCTTTGCATTAAGGCATTCAATAACTGCTTCTTTTTTCACATCACAGAAGAGCGCTATTTTTTCGCGCATTGAATTTGTAATTTCTTTGCTTGTTCTTAAAACAATAACATCAGGAGTAATTCCTAATGATCTTAATTCTTTTACACTATGTTGTGTGGGCTTTGTCTTTAGTTCTCCTGTTGTTTCAAGATACGGAATTAACGTATTGTGAATATAAAGGGTGTTATAAAACCCATAATCCCGTCTAGCTTGTCTTATTGCTTCTAAAAAGGGAAGCGATTCAATGTCTCCAACCGTTCCTCCTATTTCAGTAATAACGACATCAGCATCTGATTCGATTGCTGCAGCTTCTAATTTTGATTTAATTTCATTCGTTATGTGAGGAATTACTTGAACGGTTGCGCCTAAATAGTCCCCTCTTCTTTCTTTTTCAATGACAGAAGAATAGATTTTCCCCGTTGTAATAGAACTATTTACAGAAAGGTTTTCATCTATGAAACGTTCATAGTGACCTAAATCTAAATCTGTCTCCGCTCCATCATCGGTCACAAAAACTTCTCCATGTTGGTAAGGAGACATTGTTCCTGGATCTACATTGATGTAAGGATCAAATTTTTGCATAAATACTTTTAATCCTCTGTTTTTTAATAATCTTCCTAAAGAAGCCGCTGTAATTCCTTTTCCTAAACTGGATACAACTCCACCTGTCACGAAAATAAATTTTGTAACTTTCATTGTTTCACCTCTAAAATGAATAAAAAAGAAAAAGTTCCCCAAATTGGAGAACTCTTTTTTTAGTGAGCTCTTTAAGATTATAACAAATATATTTCTTTAAATCAATCAATATTGAAAATTATTCGTCGTACATTTTTTCATAGTCATCCATGTACTCGTTATACTTCTCGTCATCAAAATCTTCTGCATCTTCAACAACAATATCTTCTTCGTCTTCAACAAATTCTGCTTCGTCGTCAACAAAATCTTCATAATCAATATCATCTTCAAATTCGTCAAAATCTGCTTCTTTTTCTATTTCGTCTTCTTCTTCAAATTCGTCTTCTTCTAAATCGTCATCTTCCTCATCATCGTCTTCTTTTAAATCGTCGTCTTCTTCTTCGTCTTCTTCAATTTCTTCTAGATCTTCTTCATAATCTGGGAATTCTTGATAGAATGCTCCATCTTTATCCCACAAATCAATCGATTGACGGCTTTTTAAATCCCATTGGTCATCACCAACATACACAAATTTAGCAGATGTAATGAAATCTGCGTACACTTGCGCAATTATTTCATTTCTTTCAACTTCAGACAATTCCTTCGCTTCACAAATTAATTGAAAAAGTTCAAGAAATGACATAGGTTGTTTGTGTTGAAGCAAAATTTGTTCTGCGGCTTCCAATAAAGACATTTGATTCCAACTTGTCATGTTTTTTATTCCTTCCATTCTTAATTTCACTTCACCTTTTTTTTGGTGATTTGAGATTAGTTTGCTTTTACCTAATAAACCATATTTGTTATCGATTTATTGGAAAAACAAAAGCTTTGCATTTAAATGTGGCACAAATACTTAAAATATTGGTTAAATTACCTATAAAATAGATTAAAATAATTCGATAATTGTGAGTAAACAAAACCACCCAATTTATGCTTTACTTATTATATATTAAAAAGTAAATAAATACAAGTATGATATTTTCAATATTTTTAAAGTTTTTTTTAGAAAAAGGAATCATCATGAGTATATGAATCACTTAATACATTTATTACGATATTATTACAATGATCCCCTATGCGTTCAAGGTTCGATAAAATATCAACATAATAGCCAGCCTCGGTCTCAGAACAAGCTCTATCATTAATTCTATTAATATGATTTTTTCGATATTTTTTGACTAATTTATCTAAAACATCTTCTCTGACGTTTACTTCTCTTGCTAAATCTTTATCTTTATTAACGAAAGCAAGTAACGATTCTTTAAGAGTTCTTCTTAATAAATCATATAAATCTAATAAATCTCTTTTTGCTTCTTCGTAAATCAATTTTATTTTCATGTCGCTCTTCAAAAAATTCCATGATGTTTGTTAAATGATCTCCAATTCGTTCTAGATCGGTTATCGTATCGATATCTTTCGCTAATTGTTGAATTTGTTTATTATGTAAATCGTTTGCTCCTATTTTAACCAAATAATTATGAATCTTATCATCTAATGTGTCGAGCAACTCTTCACATTGAATTCCTTTTTCTGATTCTTTTTGATCATATAGAAAAGAAAAATTGTAAGTGTATTCAAACATAGCTTTACAAACATTGCCCATATTAACAATAGCAACTTTTGCATTTTCTAACGCTAGATCAGTAGACCCATTAATTAAATGTTCATCCAGTACGACATCCCCAAGTACAATTTCGTTTTTAGCGGGTATAATTTTAGTCGCAAGCCAAACAAGTTGCTTGATAAACCAATACATGATAAATACGTTCACTAAATTAAAAACAACATGGGCAAGAGATACTGTAAGTTTGTTGCTCAAATAATCTGCCCCAATAAGTTTTTCTCCTAAAAACGCTATTAATTCGGTATAAGGTGTTAAAAGCAAGAAGAAAATGATAGTTCCTATCGTATTAAACATAACATGTATTGCTGCAGTCCTTTTAGAAGCTGAAGATCCGCCCACTGAAGCCATAACAGAAGTAATGGTTGTTCCTATGTTGTCTCCAAGAACAATCGCTATAGCGCCAATTAAAGGCACTCCACCTGTAGAGTATAATTGTTGTAAAATACCAATAGTGGCTGAAGAAGATTGAATAATTGCCGTTGTTCCAACTCCAACTAGTACTCCAAGAATCGGATAATTTGCCACACTTAATAACATATTATGAAATTCAGGTAATTCAACTAATTGTTTTAAGGCCCCACCCATTGTTTCAAGTCCAAAGAAAAGCATTCCAAATCCCAAAATGACTTTACCAAATTCTTTGACTTTCTTTTTGTGAAAGAAAAAGATTAATAAACTTCCCAAAAACATAATCGGCATCGCATATTGCCCAATGTCTAAGCTTATCAATACGGAAGTAACCGTAGTACCTATATTTGCGCCAAAGATAACTCCTACAGCTTGGGGTAGAGTCATAAGCCCCGCTCTTACCAAACCAACAACAATTGCGCTGGTTGCCGAAGATGACTGAATAATCGCCGTAATCAAAATTCCAACAAGTATCCCTTTAAAAGGCGTGTTTGTTGTTTTTTCTAAAATCATTTTTAATTTTGAGCCTGCGATTTTTTTTAAAGATTCACTCATTAAGTTAATTCCAAACAAAAATACTCCAAGTCCTCCAAGAATGGCAAAAACTGTTTCCTTCCATTCTATCGCTAAAAAGAATAACGGCATTTTTTTCCTCCAATAATTTAATTTGAGTAACCATAAGCCGACCCTATTATAACAAATACCTTTAGGTATTCATACTGTATAAAAACACTTTCATTAAATTTTTTGAATATTTTTTCATAAAAAAAGGCGAATTCGCCTTTTTAGTTCTATTATTCGTTCGTTTCTTGAAATGATTCTTTATATTCTTTAACAAGTTCATCTGCATCCGCTAGTAAAGAAGCTACTGTTTCCCAATTTCCAACATTCGCTCCACAAGCCATTGGATGCCCACCACCTTGATATTTATTTGCTAACTTATCAATAGCAGGTCCTTTTGACCTAATTCTTGCTCTAACGATATTATTTTCGTATTCTGCAAATAAAATCCAAACAGGACAATCTTGTAAAGAGGATAGTTCATTTACAAGTGAACTTGCTTCTTCTAAACTAACTCCAAATTTAGCAATAATTTCAGGCAACATTCTAATATAGGCCACGCCATGTTGTGTTTTTTCAAAATTTTGTAATACATACCCTTGAAGTCTCATTAAATTTTCTGATTTAATATCAAGTGTAGCTAAAACTTTTGTAAAATCAAGTCCAAAATCAAGCAAATGCGCAACAGCTTTAAACGTATCAGAAGTAACTGATCGATATTTAAATCTACCAGTATCTGTAATGATTCCTGTATAAAGAGCTCTAGCAGCTTCCATATTTAATTTTAGAATATTAGAAAATTCCAAATAAAACTCTAAAATGATTTGTGCCGTGGCAGGTCTTGAAGTATCCACGAATTGATAATCTCCATAATCATCTACTGGCAAGTGATGATCTATCTTAATTACATATTCTCCTAAGGAATAACGTTGATCTGCAACTCGATCTCTTGTGGCTGTATCAACAACGATAGACAAAGCTCCTTTATAGACGTCATCTGAAATCGTATCGACATTACCAATAAATTTTACGTAATCTGCTGTATCGCCTACAACATAAACTTCTTTTTCTGGAAAGGATTCTGTTAAAATGTTTTTAAGTCCGAATCCTGCTCCGTAACAATCTCCATCTGGTCGCATGTGCATATGTATGATGATTTTTTTGTATTTTAAAATTTTATCTAATATAAATTGTTTATCCATTTTGTTCCTCCACTAATTTATCTAAATCATTTATAATTTCATCTGTTTCTTCCCAAGTTGAAACGCTACACCCACAAGCCATCAAGTGTCCGCCTCCACCATACTTCTTAGCCACTTCGAGGACAGGAAGCTCTCTTGAGCGAAATTCACATAAGATATTGTTCGTTGCTGTATCAAAAGTAAAATTAACCCAAACAGGTATTTCATCGATTCCAGCCATTTGATTTACAAGTCCTCTACTAATGGTATTGGAATCAATATTGTATTGTTCTAAAAAGTTTTTATCGTTTTTTCTATAAGCTACTTTGTTTTTTGTAATTAAGAAACTATTTGAGAAGTCGGCTTTTATTTTCTTCATTTTTAACGACTCAACATACATCGAATTATAAATTGCCTGAATGTCTAATCCCGTTTCTAATAAATCGGCTGCCGCTCGAAACGTCGAAGGTTTTACATTGTTATGCATGAACCTTCCTGTGTCTCCCACAATTCCCATAAATAAAGGTTTTGCGGCTTCTTTGTTAATTGGTATATTATTAATTTGTAAAAACTTTACAACCATCTCAGCGGTAGATGAAGCTGATGTATCCCTTATATAATAATCATATTTAATATCTGGGTCATTTTGATGATGATCAATTAGGACTAATGTTTTAGCCTTTTGATAAAACACGCCTTTTAACATTTGACTGGCCACTGTATCCAAGATGAAAACCAATGAGTTTGAAAGAATATTTTCATCTATTTCATCAAATTCTCCAAATTGATTCAGTGAATTGGAATCCCCAATAACATAAATGAGTTTATGAGGAAATTGTTGTTTTAATGCATAATACAATCCAAATTGTGATCCATAAGCATCTAAATCTGGCGATTTATGTCTTGCGATAACAATTGAGTTGTTATCAATAATTAATTGAAATATTTTATGTTCCATTATAGTCCTCGCTTTCGGCATAGTAGTATATTATAACATAAAAAGGTTTTAATTCCTATATTTTGACTTCACAATTTCGCTTGCCAGATGAACTTTTTCTCATATACAATAAATCCTTCTTTGATAAACTAAAATTATGTGTTATAATGATAAAACATATAGATACATGTGAGGATAAATCAATGACAAAATTGTTTAAAAAATTTATAATTCTTTTTCTAACTTTCTCTTTTACAATCGTTTTGGTTGGATGTGACACTTTATCTACAACAACGACTTCTTCAGGAATTACTTCAACGACTTCTACTGATTTACCAATTACAACCATAACTGGAAATATTGGTATAGAAGTAATCAATATTACAAAAACGGAATATAATCTTGGCACATCTTTTGATTATGATTCTATAACAGTCGTTTTAGTTAAGGCAAGCGGATCAACAATCCCTTTAAGTTCTTCTTTATATACTATGACCGGTTTTGATTCTTCCACTCCGGGAGAGATAACAATTAATATTGGTTATTTAGATTATACTGCTTCCTTTTCAATTACCATCAAAGAACCTAGTACGAATCTAGATATTACCTTAACTTATTATGAAGACGCACAAGATTTAGTTGGAGAACCTTTGTTACTTGCTTTAAGAGCAATTGTTAACAACGGGTATGCAGGGCATATTTATACCGATGCAAGTATTGCATTACAAACAACGGATGAAGATCCAAATAACGCAAACAATATTATTTTAGTATATTCTGGAACATCAATCGTAAGCACTTGGGACGAGGGCGGTTCTTGGAACAAAGAACATGTTTGGCCACAATCTCTTCTTGATGAAGATGCAGGCAATCAAGTAAATATGGCGTCAGACTTACACAACTTAAAACCAGCAACGCCTAGCATTAATTCAGCTCGTGGGAATAAATATTTCGACATTTCAACAACCGTTGTCAGTTTTGAACCAAGAGATGAAGTAAAAGGCGATATCGCTCGTATTTTATTTTATATGATGACGATGTATTCTGTTTTAGAATTAATTGATGGAACTCCTTTAATACACCAAATGGCAATGCTAAGTGTTTTATTAGAGTGGAATGATTTTGATCCCGTTGATGATTTTGAACGAAACCGTAATGAAAAAATATTCCTCTATCAAAACAATCGTAATCCATACATCGATTACCCAGAATTTGTAGATTTAGTTTGGGATAATCTAGATTAATTTAAATTACAATATAAATAAAGTGGAAGTCAATTTTGACTTCCACTCTTTTTTAAATTTTATTCTACCGTATGAAAGCCCAAATATGAGAATGTATCTACTGTATAAGTAGTCCATTCATTTGCTGGATCGAAAACATCGTTTGGATCAATATTTCCGCCCGTAATCGTTGGGAATCTAACTAGAGTAACATTTATTGCAAAATCTAATGAATTTCCTAATTGACCGATTGCATCAATTAAAGTGGTTCCATTGTATAATTCAATAACGTCATTTCCATTAAAATTAACCACAGTACCATTTGTTGCATCTGCAATCGCTAAAATGGCAGGGGCAGCACTTGGATGAGCGATAACATAAACATCTCCAGGAGCTAATGTTCCAGATAAAGTTAATGTTGCTGTAGTGGTTAATGCACCATTAAAATAAGTTTTTAACGTATATGAACTCAAATCAATTGGGGCGTCAGTTGAGTTATATATTTCAATTGCTTTGTTGAAACTAGATCCTTCAATATACTCAGAAATAAAGATGTCATCTCCTGGCACAACTACTACAACAGCTTTCATAGTAATAGCGATATCTATTGTCTCTGATTCTTCATTTAAAATTGCTGTAATAGTAATGGTTCCTGTTGTATCAACTTCTGGTCTTACTACTGTAAATACTCCACCAGCATAACTTAAATAATCACTAATTTCAGTAGATACTGTCACGGTAGTATATTCTCCAAATGAAAGAGTTGGTAATGTAAAAGCACTAGTGATATCATAACTTTCTTGAATGGCTCCAGTAGCTAAGGTCAATTTTTCAGCATCTGTCATGGCTCCGGCCTCAATATCACCTTCCAAACCATCAAATGTTATCCAAATTTCGTCAACAGTTGGTTCTAAATTGCTACTTGAACCCGCTTCATAGTAGGTATAAAATACAACATCAATCGTTACCAATTGTCCAACAAATTGAGATAACGCAAGAATGGAAGCTGAATTAGATCCATAATAAACGGTGGCAACTCTTGTTGAACCGGCAAACAAATAAATGTTTTCTCCAATTCCTTGAGCTAAAAGCATTGGTGTTACTGTAATGGTATATGTTTGTCCATTTAATAATTTATTTGTTGGATCAATATCCAATAAATCCGCCGGATTAGATAATGCTATTTTGTCTACTGTAACAACGTTATTTGAATTTAATACGATTTGTTCTGTCAAAGAAGTTACTTGATATAAAGAATGATATTTTGCGTAAGTTCCTTTAATTCTAACTTCGTCTCCAACATGAACTAATGCTGTATTTTCCGCTGTGGTATAAATGTTTAAAAATGCACCACTAGCATCTTGAATGAAATATCCTCTTGAATAGGTTGAATAGACAAACCCTGAAGCGGTAACTAAATCATTAATAGAAGCTGAATTATGTAAATCTAAAAGAGTGCTATAAGTTGATAGTCCTACTTCTCCTCTAACTCGAATTGAAAAATCTTTTTGATAAGTTTCTTCTCCGTATGTAAACGTTCCTGTTAATACAACCGTTACATCTCCCACTGATTCAGAAGGTTGTTTAACCGTAGCTTGATAAACTAGTATATTCTCACTCGTTGCAGTAACAGTTGATGCAATGCTGATATATTCTGTATTTGCGCTTACCCATGAGACTGTAGCTGATCCTACTTCAGCAGGTAAAGTAAAACTCATAATCATGTTATCTGCATTAGAAATAATAACCAAATTCGAAGCATTCTCTAAAAGCGTTTGAATGGATACGGTCGCAGATGTCGTTGTTGTTTCTGAAGAGCTAATTAGTGTTGATTCGGTAGTTGTTGTAGTGGTTGTTACTTTATCACAAGCAAACAAGCCAAAAGCTAAAAAAATAAGTACAACACTTAGAATCCATTTTTTTTGGTTCATATTATATAATCTCCCTTAACTGTAATTGTACATCAATTATAACATAGATGCTTTGTTTTTCATAAATTGATTTACATTAATTTATTGATTTTAATATGATTTTTTCGTGCTTCTGATATTTATAGAATAATATAAATTGATTTACATTAATAATTTGATAAAAAAGAAAAAAAAGGCACAGCTTATCGCCATGCCTTTTTGAAACTTTCTCAAATCATATTCTAAAAAAATTTATTCAGAAGTATATGATCCAATTTCTGTAAACACGTTTGCTCCTAGTGAATACCATGTTGCACTTGGATCAAATGTATCATATGGGTCAGAATCTCCTGTGTTAACAGAAGCGATTCTAAGTAAAGTCATATTTGATGTTGAAACTCCATTAGCTATCCATTCTGATCCTGGATCTGCTTCTAATGCAACAGTTCCAATTCGTCCAATACAATCAATAACAACTGTACTGTGTTTTAATAGTAATGCATCGTCACCATTGTAATAAGTTAAGGAACTTGATAAATCTCCTGCTGCAAGAATAGCTGCCCCTGCTCCAGAATTATAAATAACGTAAACATCTCCTGCAAGAAGAGTTCCTGATAAGGTAACGTTATATGCAGGTGTAATTGCTCCGTTTGTATATAGTTCAACGGTGTATGTTGATAAATCAACGTCTGCGCCTGTACCATTAAAGATTTCAAAAGCCTTATCATTTCCTCCGTCACTTTCAATGTACTCAGAGAAGAATAAATCTGCTGCATAAGCCATAACGGTTGCATTAACTACCACTGTTTGACTAGCGCTTCCAATTGTTACAAGATACGAAACAGTTCCTACAACGTTTGCTTCACCAGCTGCAGGTCTTGCATTTGATGTTAAAACTCCAGCTGCTTCTGTAAGGTTGCTTGTTAATTCTGCAGAAATAGTAATTGTAGTATAAACTCCATCATAAAGTAAAGCGGAAGGAGTATACGCATCTCTAATATAAATATCTGTAGGAATTTCTTCAAGCGCTAAAGCTAGTTTATCTGCTTCAGTCATTGCTTTTACTGTTACGTTAACTACTACGTCTACTATAACTGAATTTAAAGTATAAGTGAAGGTTACTGTCCCTACTGCATCTGCAGTTTCTGGAATTGTAACTGTTAATTTTGTAGTACCATCAGCTAAGTAAGCAGTAAGTTCTGTAGAAATTTCTTTTACAGTCAATGCTGCATAAAGTGGAACTGGCAACGTGTAATCTTCATCAAGTTCTAATGTTGCAGGAAGTGCCATTTTATCATAATCGACTTTATCAACGTCTGTGATTGCTTCAGAAGTCAATTCAGCTACTTCATACCACATTAATTGAGGTGCAGAGTTATAAACTGAAACTACTATTCCATTAAGTGATACTTTTTGTCCAACAACTAAGCCTGCAACAACTGCATTGATAGCTGCAAAGTTAGGTCCGTAGGAATCAACGCGTAATTGTAGGTCGTCTGTTCCGTCAGTTAAGTAAATAGTATATGAATATGTTCCAACGGTAGGAATTGATTTTACAACTAAACCTGAAACATTAGCTAGTTTACTTATATTTGCAAGTAATGTAGTTAAGTCTGCTCCAACAACTTCTAAAGGTGCAGGAACTGTTTGTGCTGTTTGAAGTAAAGTTATGTTTGTAACTGGAGATACTTCTAATAAATTATGATAATTGTATAGAGTCCCTTGTACTTGGATTTCATTTCCAACAACTATGCTACTTGCATAAGTTGCAATCGCTCCTAAATAAACATATAAAGCTCCTGTAGCGTCTTCTATCCAAGCATTGTTTCCATTAATTTGTGTAATAATTCCGTTTGTACGGATTAAAGATCCAACGTTTGCTAAATCAGTTGCTTCAGCAATTGTCATAAGTGGAACTTCTCCAACTTTGACTATAAAATCTTGTGTGTTAGTGATTGATCCTTTTGTTGCAGTAACAGTTATTGTAACAGTTACTTGAGTTGTTTGATTTAATGCATCGATTGCACCGGTGGTAGCATTAATAACTAAAGGTGTATCTGATACATAAGATAACGAAACTCCAAATAGAGAAGCAGGTAAATTTAAAGTAGTGTCATCCATAACAGTTGCTGGGAATTCAATTGATGCTAAAGCTGCGTTAACGGCATCTTGATCGTCAGCAAATGATACTTGAATATCGCTTGATACTCCATTGAAATAAGAATACCAATCGCCATAAGTTGAATGGTAAGCGTAAAGTAGTAAATCAAATGTGATTACTTCTCCTGCAAGAGCGGATATAGCATTCATGTTCGATTTGTAATAAACTCTTATCGCATCAGTAACCTCTAAATCAAGAGGAACAGATACATCATAATCGGCAGGAACTAAATAAGTTCCATAATCTCCTAATTCTTCATCATAATAGACTTTTGCAGTCAATTCATAAATGGTATAAACCATCTTGTTTGTTTCTGAAGGAGTAGGGTGATTTGCTAATGCTGATGTTACTGTAGCTACAATTGGTGTAAACGTAGAAACTGCAGCGCTTGACTCTTCAACTTTAACAATATTTGCTGCGGCGTCAGCTAATTGTGGTCCATAATAATAATATGCTAATTCGCCAGTAATGTCATAAACATCGCCTTTTACAACTGAAGTTGTAAGTGATGCTCCATAAGCAAATAAAATTGTTGCTCCATCTGTAAAGAAAATTCCATCTGTGCCTATTCCAATAATTGTAACGCCTTCATAAGTAACGTAAACATGTGTGCCTAAAGCCATGCCTTCGGCAATGGTCGCTACTTTTACTGAAGATTCTTCAGCGATTACACGAATAGATTTAACAGATTCTAATTCATTTGTACCAGAAGTAATGGTAGCGGTTAATGTAACGGTAGTATTCACTCCGCCATCGTCTACTTGTGGTCTAGCAATTGTAACAAGATAGAATCCATCAACTGCTGTAGTTGCAATGGAAGCCATTGTAGGGTTTGATGAAACCCAAGTCACTGTTGCGCCTAAAGCCGTTGCTGGCAATTGGAAATTAGCTGTAACTTGATCGCTTCCATCAATAATGATGGCCGCTGCTGCTCTTGCTAAATAAGTTGCTGCAGCTTCTTTGGTAACAGTAACGGTGAACGTTTTAGTAAGTGTAACAGTATTTAATATAGCGGTAGCTGTTAAAATTACTTCTTGATCTCCGGCTGTAAAGCTAGGAATTGTAACTTCCCCTGAATTGGAAATAAAATTTGTGTCAGCGGATGACCAAGTTACAGCCACTCCATTTGTCGTAGGTGCCGGTAAGGTTAAATTTTCAGTAACTGCTGAAATGTCACCTAAACTGATACCATCTAATACAGCTTGTACTTTTTCAGTGTCAGTCATTTCTGCTAGTGTAGTTGTTGTTGTACATCCTACAAGCCCAAGAAAGAATGCACCTACAAAAGCAAGTATTGCAAATTTCTTTAAAGTTAACTTCATAATGCCCTCCTATTTTTAATTTTTATTCAATCTCTATATCATCGCTAGATGTCAACATTAATTGATAATTGGATTTTAAGAATACATATGATTCAGAATTAATATCAAAATTAAAATCATAGTAACTTAAAGGTCCAATAACAGTAATGGTTTGTCCGGCGCTAATGCCAAGTATTGAAGCGGTTAATCCAGAAGCGTCATCAATTCTCACGATAAAAGTATTTCCATCTGCATCTTCAACATGAATACTTGAAGTACTAATTGAAGTAATGTTTAAATGTTCAAGCTTAACAATACTTCCAATTTGTATGAAACTAAAATCGTTGTAATCAATAATAACTGGATCTGTGTTAAATATTTCTTCATTAACTGTAAGATTTGTTTTTGAAAAATTTGATACTTGTGGTGATCCACTATAATACGTTGGAACCAATCCACCAACTGTCACATTTGCCCCAATTTGTAATTGGGCAGATGTGGTATATCCTATATACATACAAATGCCATATCCTGATTCTTCTTGCAAATAAACACTTTGTCCAACCATTTTGGTTATAATACCTGATACAACAACCTTTAGTCCTACAAAATCGTTAAAATTATTCATCAAATATTCAATGGACATTTGTGTTCCTTCCTTACTATAGTCGTAGTAGGGATCAAGTTCTCCCCAAACACGTCTTTTTGTAAGTGATGCATCCCAATCGGCTAACGTAAGAATCTCTGTGTATTTTGAACCAGTAGATACTTTATTCTTAGAGTAAGCTAATTCAACTAATTCTAAATTCAATAAAACAAATTGATCTTCGCCACTTGGAATGTACCATACCCAAGCTAAATAACGTCCATTTCCATCTAAACGTTCTCCTTCAGCTTGTAAAACAATTTTTTCAGCATTTTCAAGTCTTTCTATGGTGTAATTAGAAGCCGCTTTGCCCCATGCTTGATAGAGCGCAGTTGATTCTGGTGTATCAATACCCAAATATCTAACTGAGAAGGATTCAGATCCGCTTTGAAACCAAGTCGTATCTCCATCCACAAATCGATAAACCGTTACTTCACCAATTCCATCCGCTATGAATTCTTGTCCTGTATAATCAGATTCTACTAGTTGAAGATTATTTGAATCTTCATCAAAGAATTCATCTAATCGATATAAGTAATTAATACTTAAATTGAGCGGAGTGGTATAAACGCTGATTTCTGTTCCTTTTGCAACTATATCTCCTGCAATTCTATCAGATCCATACTGTACAAACTTATCATACTCATCATCGCTTTCATATATCACGGATACGTCAAAACGAAAATTCACTATTAAGTCAAGATTTTCTAACGAATCGGCAATTTCTGTTCTAGATAAGCCTGTAAGATCTGGCAATGCAACATTTAGGTCTTCTGTCGTGGTAGTTGTTGTTGTTTGACAACCACCTAAGAAAACAAGTATAAATGCAGCAAATATAATTTTTGATATTTTTTTAAACATTTAATTCAGTCCTTTTTCTTACCAGCTTAATTGATTAATCATAAAACTTAATGCTTCTTCTGGTGATTTATTTAATGTATAAATATTTTCCAAGCAATATCCCGCTTCAACACGAGCTGTCGCTGAACCGGCACTACTTGATGCCGCTGCAAAAGCTGGGTCATATTGGAAGTATTCTGTTTGATACCTTGCAACATTTGCGACCATTGATGAATATAAATAATCCCATCTTTCATCGGTTAATACCCAATCAACATCCGCATCTGCTGCCCAATAATCTTGAGCGATTGCTAAGAATTCGGTATAAGTTGCAGAAAAAGTACTTGTTAATTCAATTGGATTAATACTCGCGTATGTTGATAGACGAACAGGAAGATATCCAGTATCCATAGCCCATCTTGCTGTATTATCAGTATTTGTTAAAAATTTAATTAACAACATTGCGTAAAGTTTTTGTGCACTTGTTGCTTTTGAGAAGATTCCAACATTAGGTCCTTGTTGAACTGCAGAAAGTGATCCATTTATTGTAACATCTGCGTCATTTACTGAAACCGTAAATTCATCATCTTCGTTTTCAACAAATTGAGGAATTTGTTGAAAATCTACTTTAAAAATTCCAAGTTTCATAGATGATAATTCATAAGCAGTACTTGGGATGTTATAAGAAACTCCTGCGGTTGAGCCAACAGTCATACATACATCACCATAAATAAAGTTATAAGACCCATAAGTTTGATCCCAATTAATTGGTAAAACTAATAAATTGCTTTGGAACATAGCGTCTAAATAATCTAACATATTTCTTGTTGTATCGTTATCGATTAAAATCTCTCCAGCTAAATTAGTATAACCAGCATTCCATTGACGACTCATATTGATAAATAAGTTCCCAGAGGAATCAAAGTTTAACAGATACTCGCATTGCATTTCAGTTGCATTTGCTCCCGAAGTATCGACGATAATATCTTGTAAAAGAGCTAATTCAGTATAACTAAGTGGCGTATCGTGAGGCAAGAACCCTTCGTCAGAAATTGTAATTCCAGCTGCTCTAATTTCAGTAATGTGATGTTTTAAAACGTCACGGTTTACAGCCATTGTTTCAGTTGATTTTGAAAAAGGTAACGAATAATAATATCCGCCTTGATATTGATTATTTTCTGCTAAATAGGTTGGCAAATAATCAGATAAATCAATTGCAGTTGAAACCGTTTCTCCAAAAATCGAAGATGAAGAATCCGTAACTTCATAAACTTTAGTGCTCTCGATGAATTGATCTAATGATACTACCGCTCCCGCTGTAATATATCCAGCAAAATGGTCAGGATATCCTAAAGCCATTGTAGGAACTTGTTCAACCGAGATTCCTAAGTTGATTTTTTCTCTTAATGTGTTGTAATCCGATTGTGATGTTGAAACAATCGTAACGTTTGGATACATTGCTTCGAATTCAGCAATCATTGCATCAAGTAATGCAGATTTACCTTCGCCATAAATATGCCAGAAAGTTATTTCTACTTCATCGCTAGGTAATTCTTCTAAAATTTGCTCCGTTGCAGTTGTTGTTGTGGTTGTCGATCCAACAGGAACACAACCCAAAAATCCAACTACAAGTAATGCGGTTAGTAAACTAAAAAGAATTTTTTTCATTTTTTCCTCCTATATTATTTAATCTGTTCATTATATGTATAAACCATAATAATGGGTTTATCCTTTTATACCACTTCTTGATACTCCACGCATAATTTGTTTTCTAAAAGTAAAGAATACAATTAATAACGGTAAAGTAACAAGCGCTGCTGCTGCCATTTGTTGTCCATAATCGGTTCGTCCTGTTGAAGTATCCGTAAACGCTCCACGAAGCCCATTACTTACTAACTTATATTTATCACTTGCAGTAACCATCGCTGGCCAAATATAAGCACTCCATGCACCCATTGAATTTAAAATAATAATTGTAACAATGGTTGGTAAAGCAATTGGAATCATAATTTTTGTTAAGTATTTAAAATCTGATGTTCCGTCCACTTTTGCGGCGTAATATAATTCGTTTGGAATTTGTTTGAATGTTTGTCGTAAATAGAATATATAGAAAACACTCACCATAAACGGAATTGTCATCGCTAATATTGCGTCCGAATAAGATTGGGTCAAAATATCATACCATCCAAATTTATTGATGGTTAAAAAATTTGTAAGAATAAAAATTTCGCCTGGAACCATCATCGTTGCAAGCAAAATAGCAAACAAGGTGTTCCTTCCTTTAAAATGAAGCCTTGCAAAAGCAAAAGCTGCAAGAACTGTAGTCGTCACTGTTCCAACCGTAGTTAATAAGGATACAAGAATCGTGTTTCCCATATAAGTGAAAAATGGAAATAATGGCTCCCCTTCTCTAGGACCGCTTGGAACAATCGATGTAAATAGGTCCGTATAATTTGCAATTTTCCAGTCTCCTGGGGCCATTGCTAGTATTGGTGGTAATTGTTCAATTTCAACTTGATTTTTTAAAGAGGTAAGAATCATCCAATAAAACGGAATCAAAATAGCAATCGAAACAAAAACAAGAAAGGAATATGTAACAACATTAGAAATAATTTTTTTGCGTTTATACGCTTTTTCGTTTTCAACAAAAATATCTGCCATCGTCATCACCTCCTAATAATGTACTCTTTTGCGACTTATTGCCCCTTGAATTAAGGAGAAAATAACTGTAATCACAAATAGAATAATTGCTGAGGCTGCGGCATAACTGATATACCCAGGGTCAGTATAACTTGAACGGTAACGATATACAAAGGCAACAATTGTTATCATTGAATATGGTGTTGCCCCTAATCTGTCTCCAAATAGACCAATAACAGAATTATAGGCCTTTAATGCGCCAATCATCGCTGTAATTGAAATGTATAAAATCAGCGGAGATAGAAGCGGAACAGTAATTCGTTTAAATACAGTCCATTTCGATGCGGAATCAATTTTTGCAGCATCATAATATTGTTTATCTATATTTTGTAGTCCACTCGTAAACACTAAAATTTTAAAAGCAAGTCCGCTCCAAATGGTAAAAATTAATAAAGCACTCATTTGAGCAAACCAGGAGGAGGTTCCTCCAATCCAGTTTATAGGATCTAATCCAAAAATTGTTAATATGTAATTAAATAACCCGTAATTCGTATGAAACATAAAGGCAAATGCCATACCAATTGCAATGGCATTCGTCACATAAGGTAAGAAAAATATTGTTTGAAAAAATCCTGTTAATTTTGGAATAGATTTCAATGCAACCGAAATCACAAGCGACAAAATGATTGATATAGGCACTGAAATAAAAGCAATTACAAACGTGTTTTTTAATGCTTGCCAAAATAATTGGTCATTTATTATTTTAACAAAGTTTAATAGAGTAAATCCCGTTGCTTGTCCAACACCATTGTTTGCCAATGGCTCATAATTTTCATAGACGGAAATGATAAAGGCGTTAATTAATGGATAAAAAATAAATACTCCCATTAATATTAATAGAGGGGCTAAATATAGCCACGCTTTTAAATTGTTTTTTGTTTCCATATGTAATTAAAGCACTTTCCCTGACAAATCAAAAAGATGCATTTTTTCTGGTTTAATATTAAAGTGAACTTTTTGTCCTAAGGTAATTTTGTGTTCTGCATCTACAATTGCCTTAAATGTATTTTTGTCTAAAAGACCGCCTTCGTTTCCGGGGATTTCAATAATAAGTGTCGTATCACGACCAATGGTTTCAATTAAATCGATTTCAAAATTGAATGGACTTTCTTTTTTCTTATCAACTAAAAATCCTTCTGGGCGAATGCCTATAAAAACTTTTTGGTCAGCTAATTTTGATGTGCCAATAACCATATTATTGATAAGAACTTGTTTGTTTACGATTTCTCCATCAAACACATTGATTTGTGGATTTCCTAAAAATTTAGCAACAAATAAATTTTTTGGAAAATCATAAACGAATTGTGGTTCTCCCATTTGTTGAATAACTCCATCTTTCATAACGACTATTTCGTCTGATATTGACATTGCTTCTTCTTGATCATGGGTAACAAATACGGTAGTAATTTTAGTTTCTCTTTGAATACGTTTAATTTCTTCTCTAGTTTGAAGACGAAGTCTTGCATCTAAATTAGATAATGGCTCATCAAGCAATAATACTCTTGGTTTTTTTACTAGTGCTCTTGCGATTGCAACACGTTGTTGTTGACCACCAGATAATTCTTTTGGCTTACGATCAAGCATCTCTTGTAATCCAACTAATTCAGCCATCTCCATCGTTCTTTGTTTGGCCTCTTCTTTATCAACCTTTAAATTTTGAAGAGGAAATAAAATATTTTCTCTTACAGTCATATGAGGGTACAGTGCATAATTTTGAAATACTAACCCAATTCCTCTTTTTTCGGGAGGAGTATCTGATACTTCATCTTCAGCAAAGTAGATTTGCCCTTCATTTTGTTTTAATAATCCAGCAATTAAATATAAGGTAGTTGATTTGCCGCACCCTGAAGGTCCTAATAACCCAATTAATTTTCCAGATGGGATTGTCAAATCAACGTGATCTACCGCTCGAACCTCTTTTTTGTTCTTGCTAGTAAAAATTTTGGTTAAGTTTGCCATTCTAATTTCCATAATTTCTGTCTCCTATCAATTTTTACTCTTTATGTAATTATAACATATTTCTAAGCTAAGTTATATATATAAATATATATACTTTTGAAAAGATTATGCCAATAACCCCTGATTTTTCTAAAAAAAAGTGGAAAAAAAAAGAGGTACCTTTATTTGAAAAGGTAATATCCTCATTTATTGCATAAATGCTTTAATGCTGATGATGCTTCCTCCGGTTACGCTACCTAACAAATCTTGTATAATCGTCGTATTATCCCAAACCAAATAAACAATCACGCCCAAGATTGCAAGTCCAATAAATAATTTCACAAATTTTTTAAAAAATACGAATAACCCCACTATAGCAAAAAGTCCTAAGCCAAGAAAGATTGCTCCTTGAGCCCATACAGGTAGATCTGCTAAAAAGTTAAAAATGTAATCTAAGTATTCTTGTAAAAATTCGTTTACTTGATCCATAATTGCTAAAAACAGATTATTTTGAAAGATTGACACATCTTTCACCCCTATTCTTTGAAATTAATTTCTACGTACTATTATTATAGCATAATATTTGAAAACTTAAAGAAGAATTTATCTAATTTTAAAACTTCCTTCTATTTTCTATTGCCTTAGATAAAGTCATATCATCCGCATATTCTAAATTAGAGCCTACAGGAACTCCATATCCAATTCTTGTCACTAAAATATCCATATTTTTTAAAACTCGATTGATGTACATAGCCGTTGCTTCTCCTTCTTGTGTCCCAGAAGTTGCAATAATTAATTCCTTCACAGTTTCGTTTTGAATTCGATTCCAAAGTTTGGGCAAATTAAGCTCATCAGGGCCTATTCCGTTCATAGGTGAAATCGCTCCGTTTAACACGTGATAATGCCCATTAAAATACCCTGATTTTTCAATGGTAAATACGTCTTTTGCAGATTCAACTACCATCATTTTGCTTAAGTCTCGATTAGAATCTTTACAGATTTCACAAGGATCGACATCAGTCAAATGACCGCACACAGAACAAGTAAAAATTTTGTTTTTTACATCCAATATAGCTTTTGAAAATTGTTCTGCTGATTCTTTATCTAATTGATTGATAGTAAAAAGTGCATATCGTTCTGCTGTTTTTCTGCCAATACCTGGAAATTTCATAAATTCAGTTACTAAATCTTCTAACACCTTTGGAAAATGCATTAGAACATCCCCGGCATTTTCATTCCTTGTGTTACCGTTCCAAGGGTTTCTTCTAATTCTTTATCTACTTTTTTAAATGCATCATTTAATGCAACAACTAAGAGGTCTTGAAGCATCTCAATATCGGATAAATCAATTTCATCTTTCTTTATTTCGATGGATACGACTTCTTTTGTGCCCTTAACAGCAACTTTAACAACGGATCCTCCTGCTTGTCCATAAAATGTAGACGCATTTATTTCACTTTGCGCTTTTTTTAAATCCTCTTGCATTTTTTGAATTTTTTTAATCATTTGTGGATTTATCATATATTCTCACTCCTATCCACTATTTTTTTATTGTCACAATATCTCCAAATAAATCTATCGCATCCGCTATTACTTTTTTTTCTTTTTCGGTTTCAACTTCAACTGCAAGTTCTATAGAAACATCTCTTAAATCTTGGCAAACAATTTTAGATAATTTAATATGCCTTTTCCCTTGGCGCCAAAGCAATGCAAATTCATCTGAAATTGTTTGGAAAACGTCTTCTGGTAACGCGATATAATCCAATGTTCGATTAAATGCCTTTTCCAAAACTTCTTTTACCGTTTTTTTGACAGATGGTTTCATCAGTCTATTGCATGGCCCCGCGCTTGAATAAGTCACAATAATTTTATCATATGAACTTGCGACTAACGTTCCGCCTTCAAAAACAGAAGCATATTGAGAATGAATTCCTGAAGGATTGTTTTGAGTAAGCAAATTCCAGTTGTTTATTAAATGAATTTTATCCTCTCTATCTCCATTATTAAGAACGTCTTCAACAAACTCTATTTTGTATGTATTAGAAATATCTTCACATAATTCCTTTTGGATTTTTATGGTTTCTGGCTCTGATTCAGCGGTTTTTTCTTTCTCTTCGTCTTTCGTTTCTTCTTTTACATCTAAAGATTCAAAAGGATCCTCTTCTTCAATTAAAATTTCGGGTTGAAGAATAATGGGTTCTCTTGTTTCAAGGTCTGTCATTCTATGTTCCAATTTTTCGACTGCGTCCATGAGTTTGGCATCGCTTGTTGGTTCCGTATCCGTCATTTTAATTATAGCTAATTCTAGAAATAATTTTGGATTGTTGCTCCATTTAATTTCACTCAAGGCTTTATTTAAAATATCAATGTAAAAGAATATTCTTCGATTACTCATCGTTTTTGAAAGTTGAATAAATTGTTCGTTTTTAAATAGATTACTAGTATTTTCTGTTGCTCCAACATTTTTAAGCATTAAAGTGTCTCTGAAAAATTCGAGTAAATTCAACGCTATTTTTTGAATTTCTTTGCCTTCAATTATCAGTTGATCCATTGCTTCAATCGCTTTAGTTGAATTCATCTCCATGATAGCATCGACTATTTCAATTTGTTTTTGAAAAGAGACAGCTCCACAAATTTGATTCACATCATCTAAGATAATTCCTTCTGGACTAAAAGAGTTTACTTGATCCAAAAGCCCAATAGCATCTCTTAATCCACCTTCAGCATAAATTGCAATTTGTTCCACTGCATTTGAATCGATTTTTATATTTTCTTTTTGGATAATTTCATTTAATTTTCCTATAATTTCTGAAGGAGTAATGGCTTTAAAATCAAAGCGTTGACACCTAGAATGTATGGTTAAAGGTATCTTTTGTGGTTCGGTGGTACACAAAACAAAGATTACATGCGCAGGTGGTTCTTCAAGCGTTTTAAGCAATGCATTAAAAGCCCCCGTAGAAAGCATGTGAACTTCATCAATGATATATACTTTAAATTTCACATATCCCGGCAAGTATTTCACTTTATCGCGAATTTCTCTAATTTCATCTACCCCATTATTGCTCGCTGCATCAATTTCGATTACATCGTTAATTGACCCATCTTGAATCCCTTTGCAATTTTCACAAATATTACAAGGATTTGCAACTGGTGCTAATTCACAATTAATTGCTTTGGCGAAAATCTTTGCAATCGATGTTTTTCCAGTTCCTCTTGGACCGCTAAACAAATAGGCATGTTGGACTTTTCCGTTTTTTAAAGCATTTTGCAAAGTAGTAGTAATGTGTTTTTGTCCTGCTACTTCATTAAAATCTATAGGACGATACGTCCGATATAGTGCACGATAGCTCATAGTTCATCGCCTTTCTTAAGTAATATTTTCACTGCTTTATTCGTTGTTATTGATTATTTATATTGTCTTTTTTTAAAGGTATTAAATCATCTTATATAAGATAAAATTTTGTGTCTAAATCTATTTTTTTTAACCGAAAGCTACTCTTATATTATACTCGATTTCAGTCCCTTTTCATATGGCTTTTTCAATATCTATTCAATTTTTTCTTGTAAATATTTTATAACAAAACTCATTGCTCTGGCCTCAAGCGTTCTATCATTAAAACGTTTTTCTAATTTGCTTATTGTAAGCTGTTCCGTTTCTCCGTTTTGATGGATAAGATAAGCAATTCTTAGGCTTTCTTGAAATTTAGTACTGTTTTGTAATTTTCGAAATTCTTCGATTAAAAATTGTTTTGATTCTCTCATTCGTTGCCCTATTTCATCGAGAAATAACGCTTCATAATCAATTTTCTTCTTTCTATTTGTAATCTTTTGGAGCAAATTATCTCCACCATAATATATTATTGTTACAAAAAAGGGCAATCCCCACAAACTGTATAGTTCAGACAAGGCTCTTCCTTCTTTAACAACCATATAAATAGTATACCCCAAAATAAGAATTGAAGAAAATGCAAAAATCATAAGATAAAATTTAAGCGGTTTTTTATATTGTTTCATTCATATCACCTAAAAGTATTATACAATATTTTCAATGATTTATGGTAAAATATTTATGGTGATATTATGATATTTGATACAATCGTCGGTAAAGCTACCGCAAATGGAGTAAGCGCTCTAAACATTATTCGTGTTTCTGGAGAAGATGCAATAGAACTTGTGAACAAGATTTTTGTTGGAAAAAATCTTTTAGAAGAATCCGGAAACTCTGTGGTTTATGGTCATTTAATTGATAAAGAAGATCTTGTTGACGAAGTAATGGTTTCTCTCTTCAAAAAACCAAAATCCTTTACAAAAGAAAACATGGCAGAAATTTCTTGCCATGGCGGCAATTTTATTGCAAATGAAATCCTTAAACTTTTGATAAAAAACGGCGCTCGCATGGCCGAAAGAGGAGAGTTTACAAAACGAGCATTTTTAAATGGCAGAATTGATTTGGCTGAAGCGGAAAGTATTATGGACATTATTAATGCAAAAACGAAAGCTCAACTTCAAATTGCTGGTAATGCTTTGAATGGAGATTTAAGCAAATTAATTCATTCACTCCAAGATGAAATTTTGGAAATTGTAGCTCAAATTGAAGTCAATATTGATTATCCAGAATACGACGATGTCGTAATTATGACAGATGAAATTATTATTCCTAAAATCATTCTTTTAATCGATAAAATCAAAATCATTCTTGAAAAGGCAAACACTGGTAAAATTATTAGAGACGGCATTAAAACCGTTATTATTGGGAAACCCAATGTTGGAAAATCAAGTTTGCTAAACTCGTTGTTAAAAGAAGAAAAAGCAATCGTGACCGAAATTTCAGGAACAACTAGAGATTTAATCGAAGCTGAACTCGATTTAAACGGAATTCTTTTAAAATTAATCGACACCGCAGGAATACGAGAAACATCAGATTTTGTCGAAAAAATCGGAGTAGAAAAAGCGAAAAACGCGATTTTAGACGCCGAATTAATTCTTCTCGTTCTAGATCAAAGTCAATCACTTACCGACTTAGATATGAATCTTCTAGATTTAACAAAAGACAAAACAAGAATTCTTGTAGGAAACAAGATCGATTTAGGAAAGAAAATTGATTTGGAAAGTGAAAAAGTTCTAAATATTTCTGCTAAAAACAATTTTGGATTAGAAGATTTAGCCAAAGAAGTTAAAAGTTTATTCATAAATGAAGCTATTCTTGAGAATCACGAAACCGTTTTATCCAACGTTAGACATATAGCAAAACTTCAAGAGACCTTGCTTTCAATGGAAGATTCTTTATTTGCTTCAAAAAATAGAATGCCAATCGATATGGTGGAAATAGATTTAAAACACGCTTGGGCTACTTTGGGAGAAATCACGGGTGATAATTCAAGCGATCATTTAATATCATTATTATTTTCGAAATTTTGTTTAGGCAAGTAACGTTTCACGTGAAACATTTAGAAAAAGAAAGCACACGATTTTTCACTCGTGTGCTTTTTTATTTCACAATTTCAACACGTATATTTGATATAATCCTAGTAATCATCTAAAAATGAAGTCTTTTCTTCATCATCATAATATCCTAAAACGCCTTTTATATTAACGTTTTCTGCAGATCTAAATATATTTATATCTGTGTTTACATAAATTTTTCGCATTTGACTAACTAAATCTTTCATTTCTTTCCGTTTTGAATCTATTTCACAACTAGCAATTTTACATCCACAAGCCATTGTTTCCAAATGGTGATATTTTGAAAAGTGAATAATATCTTTTTCCTTTATTAAATACATAGGCCTTATAAGCTCCATGTCCAAATAGTTTTTTGATCGAGCCTTTGGTAACATAGTTTTAAATGTACCTGTATAAAAAACATTTAAAAGAGTCGTTTCAATCACATCATCAAAATGATGTCCGAGAGCTAATTTATTGCAACCATTTTCTTTTGCAACTTTATACAAAAACCCTCTTCTCATCCTAGCGCATAAAAAACAAGGAGATTCAGGAGACATCTTGTTTGAAATATCAAAAACATTTGACTCAAGTACTTTTACTTCTATCCCTAATTTTTTGCAATTATTCAGGTGAAGATCCAAATGAGCTTTATCAAATCCCGGATCCATTGTAATAAAAACCAAATCAATTGACACGTGATTATGGCGCTTTATTTCTTGAAATAATTTTGCGAGCAATAGCGAATCTTTTCCTCCGCTTAAGGCAACCGCAACTTTATCTCCATCTTTAATCAAATCATATTCTTCAATCGCTTTTAAAAATTTAGAAAAGATTGGCCCTTTAAATTTTTTCATCAAACTTCTTTCTACATTTTGTTGAAAAGTAAATTCTCTCATATAACTTCACCTCGAAATATAACTCTATTATACACAATAAAGTATGGTTTGTAAACGTTAATGTAATTACAAATAATCAAAAATAATTAAAAATAATTCTTGATATATTGGAAATAAAGTGATATAATTAGTAATAGATAGAAATCGTATTATAATGGAGGTTGAGACAATGACAAATTTCGTTTGGGCTTCAAAGAAGCCTCTCGATGATATTGCTACGCTTTATGAAGCAAACATTACTTTAAATAAATCCGCTACTGCTTACTTTGAAAATGCTTATGTTGTTTTACTGGGATTTGATAGCTCTAGTCAATTAATTGCTATAAAACCAATTACAAAAGAAGAAATTGGCTTGGGATATGTTCCTGAAGAACAGCAACACAACATAACGGTTAAATCAAGTTATTCAAGAATTTGTAATAAATTATTTTTAAAAGAAATATCTGATGAATTAAAATTGGATTTTTCTAATAATCAATCTTACAAATTCAAGGCTTATTGGAATAAAAAAGAAAATGCGTTGATCATTGACTTAAAGAATAGAGAGGTGTAATGATTATGGTATTAACAATAGAGACAGGGACCATAATGATTTATGTTTGGTTTGGATTAATTATTTTCGCTGGAATCATTGAAGCGTCCACTATGGATCTTACAAGTATCTGGTTTTCAGTAGGAGCTTTTTTCGCGCTGATTGTCGCTATTTTTCTCCCAGATTATATTATTTTACAAGTTGTAATTTTTATCATCGTTTCCGTTCTTCTTCTTTTAGGACTTCGCCCATTATTTAGAGAGTACATTCGTAAAAACGAAATTAAAACGAATTCAGACAAACTAATAGGAAAAATTGCGATTTGTACAAAAGCGATTTTAGATGGCGAAAGAGGAGAAGTTAAAATCGATGGAAAAATCTGGACCGCTATTGCAAACGAAGATATTCAATTAACTGAAAAAGTTGAGGTTCTTTCAATCGATGGCGTAAAATTAGTGGTTAGAAAAAACTAATGAATGCAGGATTTCTTAAACGAGCGATTTCATCGCTTATTGACATCACGATTGTATTTATTATAGTTTATGCTACGTTTGCTTTATTTGGAAGAACGCTTTTAAGAAATCAAGTTCCTGATTTTGATGAAATTTTCGCCACTTATTCAGAAATTATCGATGTTTATAACTCTGATTTAGCATTACTTCAAGAAGAATATAATGCTCAACTTGAACTCGCTGGAGAAGATCAACTTCTAATTGATGAAGTAAAATTGAATTACCAAGAAAAGGTAAATGTCTTAGATGAACAAAATACGGTGGATATTGAACCCTATAATCGTCCATTAACTGGTTATTTTATCAGTACTATTTATTACTTTACTTTTGGTTTTCTCATTTTAATGTCTATCTATGCAGTTGCGACCAAAGGCCGAACGTTGGGTCGAACGTTGTTGCAAATTAAATTAGATGGTCCAGTCAATGTTTTATCAGTATTCTTCCACGATATTGTCTTAAAATATTTCTTTATCGTGTTGGTTTTTGTAGTAAGCATGTATGCAGGAGCTATTTTATTTCTGTTATCATTAATTATCGATTTAGGATTAATGTCTTTTACCAGAAAAAGGTCTACATTACGCGATATTTTATTGAAAATGAGTGTCGTAAAGGCCGGATATGGATATTAGATTTTAAGATAGGATTTACTAAAAGATTTCAAAAATATTTAATAATCACAAAAAAATATATTATATAAGGAGGATTTATAATGTTTATACCATTCACACTAGAAGTAGACATCACAGGAATTATTGTTATAATCGCTTTATTAATTATCATCATTGTTTATGTTGGATCAAGATTCAAAATTATCCCTCAAGCAACACAATATGTAATTGAAAGATGGGGTAGCTACTATAAAACTTGGAATACAGGGTTACACTTCTTAGTTCCATTTATCGATCGCATTAAAAGAACCTACAACGCTAGAGGACAAAACACCGATTTTATTATGCTAAAAGAACAAGTCCTAGACTTTCCACCTCAAGCTGTTATTACAAAAGATAATGTTACAATGCAAATTGATACTGTTGTTTTCTTGCAAATAACAGACTCAAAACAATTCGTTTATGGAGCTGAAAATCCTGGCCTATTAATTGAACATCTAACCGCCACTACTCTTCGTAATATTATTGGAGAACTTGAATTAGACGAGACTCTTACAAGTCGCGATTTAATTAACGAGAGAATGCGTGTTATTCTAGATGAAGCAACCGACCCATGGGGAATTAAGATTAATCGTGTTGAATTAAAAAACATCATTCCTCCACAAGTAATTAGAGAAGCGATGGAAAAACAAATGCGTGCTGAACGTGAACGTCGTGAATCTATACTAATTGCTGAAGGAAAAAAAGCTGCTAACGTTCTTGAAGCAGAAGGTGAAAAAACCGCTGCTATCTTAAGAGCTGAAGCAAAAAAAGAAGCCGCTATTCGCGAAGCTGAAGGCCAAGCCGAAGCCATTCTTAAGGTTCAAGAAGCTACTGCGCGCGGTATTGAATTAATTAAAGCAGCAAAAGCAGATCATACCGTTCTTACTTTAGAAGCATATAAAACGATGGAAAAAGTAGCCAATGGTCAAGCAACTAAAATTATTATTCCTTCTGAATTACAAGGAATCGTTGGTTTTGCAACTGGCTTAGTTGAATCATTAAAAGAACCAGCAAAAAAATAAAGTAAGTAAGTAAAAAAATAAAAAGTCGAGAATTTCTCTCGACTTTTTTTAATTTGCTGGTCTAGAAATCATAAACTCTTCTAAAACATATACTCCTGTAGGCACAATAGAAAGTCCTGTGTCTTTTTCAAGACCATAAGAAATGACTTGAATGTATTCATTTGTTACTGTGATCATTGGTATTACTGGGTTTTCTTCAATAAATTTATAATTTACGTCAATACCCGATGATTTATCTCCGCCATAATATTTCGTTCCAGATGTATTGGCTGTCAAATAAGTAACTCCTAAAGCGCTCGTATAATTATTGAAATGACAATCTTCTTCTAAAGCTTCTATCAAACTGATAGTACCTTTAAAATATTCATTTGATCTTTTAAATTGGATTAACTCTAAGTTTTGATAAACCGCTCTTGAATATTGATGATCATGTCCGGCAAGCACCAAATCAACACCAAATTCATCAAATATTGGGACTAAATTATCTCTTACACTATCTGTATCATAAGATAAACTGTAAGGTCCTCTGTGCAATAATACAATTGTCCAGAGTTGATTATTATTTGTTAAATCATTTCTAACCCATTCATTTAATATATCCGCATTGCTTTCATCATAAGTAATACAAGCAGTTGTTCCATCACAATATATCTCTGTATCTATAACTACAAAATGTGCAGTTCCATAATCAAAACTATACGTTTTACCATCATCAAAATGGGATGTTCTTAAGTCTCCATCTATTTCATTAAACTCTTCATATATCGGCCCATTGTTTGGTAAATTCATATATCCATCGAATTCAAGACTGTTTATTCTATCTTCGGTAATTGCGCCAGAGTCGTGATTTCCCGTTGTTGCAATAAGTGGTTTTTCATATGAAAACACTGAAGAATATTTAAAAAATAAATTCCATTGAGATTGTACATCAGCATCATTTATAACGTCCCCTGGAAAAACGACAAAATCATAATTCTGTTGACTGAAATCTAAAACATTTAATATCGAATAAGCATAAGCCATGTATCCTGTCTCGGCATTTTCTTGAGGATCGGCCAAATACATAAATGTAAACGATTCTGCTTCAGAATCTGGCATAGAAAATTCATGATATGCACTTGTTTCCGAATCATCGTTGTTAGTAATTCGATACGAATACGTTTGTGCTGAAATTAAATCATCCATAACAGCTTCATAAAGATAAACGGTCTTATTGTTTACTACAGTTATTTTTTGAGTAGCTTCTAATCTTGTATATTCTCCCGAATCTTTTAATCCGTATTCGACAAACCCTAACGTATTCGTCGATAATTCAAAATTGATTCCCATCGATGAATAAGGTGTTTCGGTTAAAAACAAACCAATATTATTCTCATTTTCCAAACTTCCCACTATTGCACTTATCGTTTGTGGTAAAGTGGTTGTTAATTCTGTTGTTACTTCTGTTGTAGTCGTCGTAGTCGATGTCGTTTCTTGACAAGCAACTAAAAAGAAACTTAAAAGTAGCACAAGAAACAAAATTAATTGTTTTTTCATTTTTACACTTCCCTAATATAAATCGTTATTATATGTATTCTCAATATATCTCAAATGATGAAAAATAGCAATGTTTTTTCGCAGAGCCTCATAATAACTTGGTCGAAAGAAAAATTATATCTATTCTATTTTAAAATTCGCAATTTTTAGGAGTTCTTGGGAAAGGAATTACATCTCGAATGTTGTCAATACCTGTAACATACATGACCATTCTTTCTAATCCTAATCCAAATCCCGCGTGAGGACAACCCCCATATTTTCTTAACTCTAAATACCACCATAGATCCTTATCTTCTACGTTCATTTCATGCATTCTTTTTTCTAATATATCCAATCTTTCTTCTCTTTGTGATCCACCAATTAACTCTCCTGCTCCTGGAACAAGCAAATCCATAGCAGCAACGGTTAATCCATCTTCATTTTGTCTCATATAAAAAGCCTTAATCTCTTTTGGCCAATCAATCACAAATACTGGACCATCAAAATATTTTGTCAAATATTTTTCATGTTCAGTAGCTAGATCTTCTCCTTGTTTTGGTTTGTTTTCAAAAGCAACAGGACTTTTAAGTAAAATATCAATTGCATCTTTATGAGTTACTACCTTAAATTTAGAGTGAATCACTTTTAATAACTTTTCTTTTAATCCTTTCTCAACGTATTGACTAAAAAAATCTACTTCAGCTTCACAATCATTCAAAACTGTTTTAATAACCTCCTTAACCATCGCTTCTGCCAAATCCATATCATCATTTAAATTTGCAAAAGCAATTTCTGGTTCAATCATCCAAAACTCCGAAGCGTGTCTTTGGGTATTTGAATTTTCGGCACGAAAGGTTGGTCCAAATGTATAAACATTACGAAAAGCTAAAGCGTATGCTTCGGCTTGAAGTTGACCTGAAACCGTCAAATTTGTGGCTTTCCCAAAAAAGTCTTTTGAGAAATCAAGTTCTTTTGAAGGCTCTTTTAATAAGGCTTGATAATCGAGGGTGGATACCTTAAACATTTCTCCTGCGCCTTCTGCATCAGCTCCTGTAATAATGGGAGTATGAACGTAAATGAAATGTTGTTCTTGAAAGAATTTATGAATTGCATAAGATACTACAGATCTTACACGGAAGACAGCGCTAAACAAATTGGTTCTCATTCGCAAATGTGCATTTTCTCTTAAGAATTCTCTTGAGTGTCGTTTGGGCTGAATCGGATACGTTTCCAAACTATCTCCAACAAGAATAATTTCTTCGGCTTTGATTTCAAAAGGTTGTTTTAATTCCGGAGTTAAAATAACGGTCCCAACCACTGTGATTGCAGATCCTACTCTAAATTTTTGAACTTCTTTAAAATTTGAAACTTTAGTATCTTCATATACTATTTGTATTGTTTCAAAAAAAGTTCCATCATTTAAATCAATAAATCCAAATTCTTTTTGTGCTCGATTATTCCTAATCCAGCCATTTACTGTAATGGTTTGTTTTTCAAATAATTTATAATCTTTATATAACTTTCTTACTGTTTGTTCCATGAGAAATCCCCTTTCAAAATTTGTTTTCGAATTACATTATTGTGTTTTTCAATTGCATAACGAAGCGTTGTCCTTGGAATATTTTGATAATTCTTTATGATAAATTCATTTAATAATTGTATATCTTTTTTTCCAACTTCTCTTAACATCCATCCAACCGCTTTGTGAATTAAATCGTGTTTTTCTTTCAAAAGTATTTTTGATAAGTCTATTGTCACATCCAAAATTCCGTTTTGAATCAATATCCATGTTGAAACAATACTAATTCGTTTTTTCCAAAGATCATTTGATTTTGCTAGTTCATATAAAACTTTATACTCCTTTGTGTAAAGTAAATATCTCCCTAAGACGTTAGATGCAGACGTATCAACTAAATCCCATCCATTAACAAATTCAATATGATCCAAATAAAATTTAACAATTTGTTTTTGCTGTTCAACTGATGCTTTTTTCATCTGATTTGTCATAATAATAAGGCTACATAATCTATATTCGTGTATGGGGTTTTCTAATAAAGTTACAAGAGCTTCTTCGCTCATATTGTTTCCATATTTTTTAGCGATTTTTCGAACTTCTGGGACTCTAATTCCTAAAAACAAATCATTACATTGATATTCTTTGTCTTTTGTTTTGTGATGTAATGTTTCTGGTTTTGAAGAACTGAAACTTAAAAGTTGATTTACATCATGTTCCATCATAAAAATCACTCCTTAAAAAAACAAAAATCGCCCTAAAATGCAAAGGACGAATGGCTCCGTGGTACCACCTTTATTCTGGCATCGCCAGCTCTTAATATCCTTAACGCGGATAAGGCGGACAGTTCTACTAATATTCTTCTGTCTCTCCCGGTGTTCTTTTAGATAAGGTATGTATAAGGCTTTCACCGTTTCCTTATTCGCTTTGATAAAGAGCTTATCTTACTTTTCCGTTCTTCGATTTATTTATATTATAACACACTCTTCTTTTTTGTAAATAACTACTGGAATGTTTATTGACAAAGAAGAAAAAACAATATATAATAACGTTGTTTATTATAGACAACGCAATACGGAGGCCGCTATGGAAACAGCAATTAATGCTTTAACTAAATTATTTTTTTCTAGAAATGAAGCTCTTATTTATATCTATTTATTGGAAAATCAAGGAGAAACTGTTTATCAAATCGCTAAATCATTAAACTTATCTCGGTCGAGTATTTATCCGATAATGGATAAATTTTACCAAGAAGGCGTTGTAATGCTTGAAAACGGTGAAAAAGATCGCTACTTTCCTTTAGAACCAGAAATCTTATTAGAAAAATTAAAATCAACTTATGAAAAAAATATCGATTCTACAGCAAAAATACTCCAAAAAATCACTCCAAAAAATCAAAGAGAAACTTATTTAAATCTCATTAATTTTGATGCAATCATTTCCAAAGCTAAAGCTATGTTATTAAGTGCAACTGATGAGGTTTATATCAATACAGATTTAGATTTAACTCTTTTTGATAAAGAGTTTGAATTATTAGAGAAAAAGAAGATTCGAGTTATTGTTTTTTCTTTTAAAAAATATGATTATAAAAGACAAAACATAGAATTATATTCTCATGAATTAACAAGTCTTTCTTGCAATCGTTTAATGGTGGTTGTAGATTATAAAAATGTTTTAGTAGCGAATGTAAATGATCCTGAATTGGAATGGATGGGCACCTTTACAAATAATCCTTTGATGGTTAGAATCATTTCAGAACACATTCATCACGATATCTATTTGCTTAAATTCAAACAAAAACTTGGAATTGATTTATTTAAAATGCATCCTGACATTTTTTTACATACCCTAAATGAGAAAGGGCTTATGAATGGATAATCAAATTACTAAAAAGAATTACTTAAAATATATTCTTGCGATTGCACTTCCTGTTTCGATACAAAGTTTATTTCAATCTTCATTAAGTGTTATTGATCAAATTATGGTTGGATCTCTTGGAGAAACCAGCATAAGCGCTGTTGGCTTAGGAGGAAAGTATCCTTCTGTTTTCTTTTTTACTCTTGCATCTATATCCGTTGGTGCAGCAATCTTGATTAGTCAATTTCGAGGAAAATCCGACAAAATAAACGTTTCCAAGGCTTTTACGCTTTGTATAAAATGGGGATTAATGCTTACATCAATTTTCTTTATTGTTGCATTTTTCTTTTCAACAAGCATCATGTCAATTTATACTTTTGATTCCTCTGTTATTTCAATCGGTAGTCAGTATTTAAAAATTTTAACCATCGGTTTCTTTCCTGGCTTTTTAACTATCATGCTTAGTACTCTTCTTCGAAACACCGGAAAAGCAAAACAACCAATGGTAGCTTCTATTGTTTCAGTTATTATAAACACTTTATTAAATTACATTTTAATTTTTGGTCATTTAGGTCTTCCTGCCCTTGGAGTCGCCGGCGCAGCAATAGCAACTACCATTACTAGATTTATAGAATTTTTTGTTGTATTATTCTTTTTTATTGTTCATCAAGCAAAAGATGAATACAAAATTAATTTTAAAATAAGAAGTGAATTTGCATTTATGAAAACCGCGTTTCTAATTATTTTGCCATTATTTTTAAGCGAATTTCTTTGGAGTGTGGGTGAAAATGTTTATAGTATTATTTATGGACATATTGGAACTTCAGAGATGGCAGCAATGACTTTAATTACCCCTGTTGTAATGTTAAGCATTGGTTTGTTTTTTGGAATTTACCAATCTACATCCATTCTAGTTGGAAATCAATTAGGAAAAAAGGATTATGATATGGCATATTTTCTTGGCAAAAAATCTATGAAAATCGGTCTGGTTGGAACAACAATAATTGGATTATTTGTTATTTCTTTTTCTAAATTATATCCTCAATTATTTTTAGTATCCGATTCAACAAAACAAACTACTACTTTGCTTTTAATTGCTTTTGCGGTTGTACTTTGGATTAAGGTTTCCAACATGGTGCTGGGAGGTATATTAAAGTCTGGCGGAAAAACAAAATACGTTTTTTATATGGATTTATTGGGGACGTGGTTCATCGGTGTTCCCTTGGGACTAATTGCCTCTTCTGTTTTCCGCTTTCCAATTGTATTGGTATATTTAATAATTGCTTTTGAAGAATTGGTTCGCTTAATCATTGGATTGAAGTTGTTTAAATCAAAAATATGGATACAATCCATTTAATTTAAAAAGAAAAGTTGTCTAAATTTTAGACAACTTTTTTATTATGCAAATAATGTCGATACTCCTTGATCATCAATAATATTAATAATTCCTTGTCCTAAGAGTCTAGCTACTGATAATTGAACTAACTTTTCAAAGGTTTTTTCTTTTGGAAGTTCAATGGTGTCTGTACATACAAGTTCAATAATCGGAGCTTTCATAACTAATTCTACTGCGTTTTCAGAAAGTAGTGGGTGAGTACAACAAGCATATAAATCTAATGCTCCCGCATTCTTTAAAGCGTGTGCTGCGGCAAAAATAGATCCTGCAGTATCAATCATATCATCAATAATAATACAATTCTTTCCTTTTACACTACCAATGATATTCATTACTTCTGAAACGTTTGGTTCAGGTCTCATTTTATCAATGATTGCAATTGGTGCAGATAAAACGTCGGCTAACGCTCTCGCTCTTGCAACGCCTCCGTGGTCTGGAGAGACAACAATACAATTTTGTATATTTTTTTGTTTGATATATTCTGCGATAATTGGAAGTGCTCTAAAATTATCAATCGGAATATTGAAAAATCCTTGAATTTGAGCGGCATGTAAATCCATGCAGAGAACTCTAGTGGTTCCCGCAACTTGTAATAAATCCGCAACTAACTTGGCTGAAATTGGTTGGCGCGCTTTTGTTTTTCGGTCTTGTCTTGAATATCCGTAATAAGGAATTACTACGTTAATTTCTCTTGCAGAAGCTCTTTTTAAAGCATCAATCATAATTAATAATTCCATTAAATGTTCATTTACTGGACTGCAAGTTGATTGAATTACAAACACCTTGTGTCCTCTAACTGTTTCGGGAATGTTGATATTAATTTCTCCATCTGCAAAGTGTGATACTTCGCAGTGACTAAGCGGAATGCCAATATAATCTGCAATATCTTTTGCTAATTTTTTGTTAGAGCTTAGGGCAAATACTTTTACTTTTGACCCATGAAAAACAGCCATTTTATCCCTCCAAGAATATAAGATTTTAACCACTATCTATTATACACTATTTTTTCAAAAGAAAAAAGTGCTAACTTTTGATAAGTTAGCACTTTGTGGTTAAGTTAGATAATTATTCAACTTTTACTTCAGGAAGTTTCTCGAAAGCTTCTAAGACAGCTTTTTCAATTAAACTTCTTGTTTCGGTATTGATTGGGTGGGCAACATCTTTGAATTCTCCGTTCGGCATTTTTCGACTTGGCATTGCTACAAAAAGCCCGTTTTTCCCTTCAATAATCCTTAATTCATGAACAACGAAGCATTCGTCAATTGTAATGGCGGCAATTCCCACTAAACGATTATCTCCATTAACTCTTTTTGCACGAACTTCTGTTATCAACATATTACCACCTCTTTTGTATGATTATATCATGCAAGAAAACGTTTTCCAATAGCTTTTATAATAAAAATCATAAAAAATTGTAAATATTCATGAAATAGTTATCACGATACTCTGAAAGAAAATCATTCGTAGCTTGATCCACTTCTTTCATTAATTTAATAAATGTAGATCCAGACCCGGTCATTACTAGTCCTTTTTCTCCTAGTTTAGTGCTAATTCTTGCCTTAGCTAATGCAACGTCTTGATTATTTTCGATGGATATTTCTTGCAATGCATTGTGCATATTTGCAATAAATTCATCAATATTTTTATGAACAATGGCTTTTTTTATGTTATTAATGTCCACGTTGATAAACCCTTTACGGTTTCCAATCGTAAAAATATCTTTTGTGGCAATGTAAACTCTTGGATTAATAAGAAGTAATTTATAAGAAGAAAAATCAAAATCGATTTTAGTTATTTTTTCTCCCAATCCCTCAACTAATGCAGGATAATCAACTAAACAATAAGGAATATCTGCGCCAAATTTTAAACCTACTTGAATCATTTCTTCATTAGATAAATTTAATTCAAATAACGTGTTTATCCCTTTAATAATGCTTGCTGCATCGACTGAATTTCCAGCCAATCCAGCTCCAAAAGGAATTTTTTTATCAATTTCAATTTGAATTCCAAATTGCGGAACGTATGTGTGCATCATATATCTTGCTGTATCAAAAACGATATTGTTTTGATTGGATAAAAACAAATCGTTTGATCGAATAATGACTAATCCTTCACAATTTGTTTTTTCTATTTTTAAAGTGTCAAATAGATTGATTTTTGCATTAATCATTTCTAAATCATGATATCCATCTTTTCTTGCATCTAGTACGTTGATAAATAAATTTACTTTAGCATACGCCTTTTCAATTACCATACAATCACCTCTTTTTATTCTTTTTAAATTGTTTATAGTCTAATAATTTCCATCCTACAATCGAAACTACAAAAGCGCCAATCGAGCCAACAATTAAATCAAGCATCGTATCTACTAATCCATTGTCCTGCGGGAAAATTGGAATTAAATTTTCCCATTGATATCTTTGCATATTTCTTAAAGTATCTTCGTTTGAATTGTAGGCAATTGTATCTACAATAAATTCATAAAATTCCCAAAAAACTAACAAGGTTATTGCAAATGTAAATGCAAATATAGAGACGAGTCTAGTGTTCATTTGCTGGGATAGTTCTCGACTCTGGTTGTAAAAATGAATTATTTCAAACGCTATAATCGAAATCGTAATTCCGCTCACGATATGAAGAACTTTATCATAGCCATTTATGCTAACCAAAAATCCATGAATGTTCCCAAGTACGATGGCACAAAAAAGAAAAATTAAAACTAAAATTTCTAAATAATTTGGAATGTCTAACTTAAATCTGGATTCGATTATCCAAGGAATTGAAAAAAGTGCGATTGCTAATATAGCCAAAAAGATGTTTGAAATACCCGCATCTCTAATGTCCGCATCGTCTGCTAAAACGACACTTATTATTGACGCAATCAGTTCCAAAAAGACAATTCCCACCAAAATTAAATACACAATTTTTGAACTTTCTAATTTGAAACGTTTTTTAGTCATAAAATACACCTCGTCTTATTTTATTTTAGCATATTTTTTCATTTTTTTAAATACGATTCTAATTGTTTAAACTAAAAAGAGTTAAGAACTAAATTTCTTAACTCTTTAGGCCGGAAATATATCGATAATATCTTCTGCTCTAAATCGCTCTAATGTAGAAAGGACGATTTCTTTGCTTGTATAATCTACTTTTTTTATTTTTCCAAACGTAAACCTAATATATCCATCGTGAAAATATCTAAGCTCTATCTCTTCGTTTTGCATTAATGCGCTTTGCAATTTCATATTTAATTCATCGAGAGCATCATCACTTAAACTAGGTTTTTCTTTTTTTCCTAAGCGATACTTCATTTCTTCAAGCATTGAATGATACCCTGTTAATGCATCAAATGCATTCCATTTAACTATCCCTCTATCTACATAAGTATTAGGCATGATGTCCACCAATCATTTCGTTTCGATTTTTGATAGTAGACTCTTTTAATTCACTCGATGCTCTGTTTACGCTATTTTTACCAAATTTATATTTAATTTCATCAATGGTTGAAAAAACTTGTTGTTCCTTAATAAGTTGATTCACATCTTCAAAGAAGCTAAACTGATACTCTTGCTTATCCGTTAGTCCTCCAACTCCAACATGAACGCGTCTAATAGGGTCTCCTTCATAAAATTGTTCAAATAAATATAAACAAGCTTTATAAATGACTGATTCATTCGCAGATGGTTGTTCTATTGTTAGTTGTCTAGCAAATCCTCCACCGAGATCTTTACTATATGCCACTCCAAAATGCACGGTTTTTGCTAATTTTTTACTAACTCGAAGTCTTCTGCAAACGTCATCAACCATTTCAGAAATAATTTGAAAAATTTCTGGTTTGTAATAATCTTGAAATAAAGTTTGCCCCGATCCGTAGCTTTTACTAACGGGTTTTATTTTTAATTTATCTTGAATAAGGCTCATATCTATCCCGTGCGTATGATAGTAAAGTTCTTCTCCGATTACTCCAAACTTTTTTTTCAATTTTTTTACATCATAATTGGCAATATCCCCAATTTTATATAGTCGTAATTGATTTAAATTCCTTTCCATGTTGCGACCTATTCCCCACATTTCACTGAGTGGAGTTACTGGCCATAATTTTTCTGGCAAATCATCATAATCCCATTTTGCAATAAAGTTTGGCTCTTTTTTTGATTCAATGTCCAGCGCTAATTTAGCAATTAACATATTGGGGCCTATTCCGCAAGTAGAATATACCTTTGTTTCTTTGTAAATTACTTTCATAATCATTTTGGCAATCTCATAATCAGTTTTTTGGTAATACTCAAGGTAATTTGTAAAATCCATGAACACTTCATCAACCGAATAGACATATATATCTTCTTCTGAAATAAATCTTAGATAAATTTCGATGATTTTTGTTGAATATTCTAAATATTTTTCAATTCTTGGCTTTTGAAAGATAATTTTTATGTTTTTTGGCAATTCGAAAATTCGGCACCTACTGGGAACTCCTAATTTTCTTAGATATGGCGAAACCGCTAATACAATTGATCCGCCACCTCTTGCGTAATCCGCAACTACAAGTGGCGTTTTAAATGGATCCAAGCCTAAAAGACTGCATTCTATCGATGCATAAAAACTTTTTAAGTCGATACATAATATATTTTTATGCAATTGATATCCATTCATTTTCTTACCTCTTTCTTCTATTATAACGATAATTTCAAGAAATGAAAAGGAAGATTTCCGCTTTTTTTAAAATTGTGATGACAAAAAAATATTATGAATTTATCTTCAAATAACAATGACTAAAACAAAAAATATTTATTCATAATTCATTGTTTTTATCTTTGTTTTAAAGCAATATATAGAAAAAATATTAATTTTTTTTACGTTTAATATACCGTGAAGTTTATAACCCTCGCTTTACATAATTTAAAATAGAAGTATAATAAAGATGAGGTGAATTATATGAAAAAATCAAACCAAACCCTACAAATGATTGTAAAAAAGTTAACAAGTTTTAATAAAATGTATGATGAAATCCGTGTTGTAGATCCAGTTAACAAAGAAGTTGTTGTCTATCATGATGGCATTTGGGAAAAAGGTGCTGATTCGTGTTATACTTTTTGGAAAACAGGAAAAATTTGTGATAACTGTACTTCGATGCGGGCACTTAATTTGTCAGAAACTATTATTAAAACAAAATATATAAATAACGTAGCCTTTTTGATTACTTCCATTCCAACCACAATTGATAATAGAAAAGTTGTCTTAGAGTTACTTAAAGATATCACCAACAGTATAGATATGATTGATGACAGAGTTATTGAGTTAAAAAAAGTCATTGATAAAACTAATGAACTAATAACAAAGGATACCCTTACAAATATTTTTAATAAGCGCTACATCAACGAACGACTCCCTGTTGACCAAGCTATTTCAAGCCAAATAAACTCTCCGTTTTGTTTGATTATGGCCGATATCGATAACTTTAAAGTTGTAAACGACTCTTATGGTCATATTGTTGGGGACTATACTTTAAAAACATTTGCAAAAATCATTCAAAATAAAATTCGAAATGATCATGATTGGTTTGCAAGATTTGGTGGAGAGGAATTTATAATTTGTTTAAATCATACCACCTTAGCTGCTGCTAAAATAATTGCAAATCAATATAGGGAAGCCATAGAAAAATATGATTTTGTTTTCAACGAACAACACTTCAACATTACAGCAAGTTTTGGTGTGGTAGAAAATCAAGAGATTGACACTCCTACTACGTTAATCGATCGAGCAGATCAAAATTTGTTTGTTGCAAAAAACAGTGGCAGAAATCTTGTTATATAATAAAAAACACTCGACTTAATCGAGTGTTTTTATTTTTTATCATATTTTGCGAAGGGATCATCTGAATTATCAATTACAGTTTCTTTTTCTTCTGGATGTTTTGCCATAACAATGCTTTTCGGTTCAATGACAATTGCCATGATAATGTAGGCAAGTACCCCTGTTCCTGCACAGAATACCAAAAGAATCCAAATAATACGAATTAATGTAACATCTAAATCAAAGTAATCAGCTAATCCCGCAGCTACACCAGAAATTTTACCGTTTTTAACGTCTCGATATAAATATTTTTTTGTAGACATATTCTCACCTCTTGTTAAATTTAGTATAACTTATTTATATTAAAAATTCAACGCATCTTTTTTTGATTTATAGAGTATCTATAAATTTTGATACCAAAGTTGAAAAAGAATTTAATGCTTTTCGGCTTGTTTCTAAAACCTCATCGTGTGTCAATCTGTTTTTTTGTAACCCCGTAGCCATGTTAGTAATACAAGAGATTCCTAACACTCTCATTTTTGCGTGATTAGCAACAATAACTTCAGGAACCGTTGACATTCCAACTGCGTCTCCTCCTAAAATTGAAAATGCTTTAATTTCGGCTTTTGTTTCATAATTTGGACCACTATAGCCAACGTAAATTCCTTTTTTAAGTTCAATCTTTTCGGTTTTTGCGATTTTTTGAATTCTAATAAGAAACTCTTCATCATACGCTTGGCTCATATCGGAAAATCTTGGCCCAATTGTGTCTAAGTTGCGTCCTATGAGCGGATTTCTTCCCATTAAATTAATGTGATCTTCAATAACCATTAAATCTCCTGGTTTAAAAGAGGAATTCATTCCGCCGCATGCGTTTGTAACAATTACGTTTTTAACATTTAAAGTGGCAAAAAGTTGAATCGGAAATCGCATTTCTTCGTCGCTTGCTCCTTCGTAATAATGATTTCTTCCATTCATGCAAAAAACCCATTTTTTATTTAACAATCCCATATGTAGTTCGCCAGAATGTCCTTCTACTTGAGTAAAATTAAAATAAGGAATTTCTGAATAAGGAATAGTCAAAGTATTTTCAAGCACTTTAGAAAAATCTCCTAATCCGGAGCCCAAAATAACCAGCGTATCTGGAATTATATTAATTCTTGATTGAATATAATCTTTAGCTTTAGTTAATTTATCAAGATAATTCATCATTTAATCCTCCTTTTAAAAACAAAAAGTTTTTTTAAGAAAGAGAAAGATTGAGTTTTTAATAAAACAACAGAAAGTCCAATTCCGGTAGATATAACTGGAATTGAAATAGCTAAAACCAAAGTTGCAGTTTCAATATTCGCTTTTACTATAAAATAGATAACTTCAACGACGCCGTTAGCTAATTCAATTGAGATAAAACCTTCTCCGTATTGTACTCCTTTGACGTTTCCATTTTCATCTACCGTTAATATATTTGTATCTGAAGATGTATACAAAATAATGTTTGATTTCCCGAGGGTTACATATTGATTGACGTTTATTTGCTCGATTTCTGCTTTTAAAAAGAGTGTTTCTGCCTTAAGTGTTAACTCGCTTATTGCAGTTTCAATCTCTAGTTTTACTTGGTCAACTTCTGCTTGAAGGGAATTAGAATTTTGAAGAATTACCTCAGCATTAAGAAGTTGAATTTGCAAAGCTGAAAAAGAGGAAATAGAATATTTCTCTTCATTTTTGTTGCCCCCAATCAAATAGACGGCTTCTAATGCTGTAATATCTGCTTTTTCTAGTAACAAATCTTCTGCTTGAGATAAATCTGTGGTAATTATATCATAAAGCGTTTGGTCCAAATCTTTGCTTATAATTAGCAAATAAAGTCGATCCACTTCTGTAAAAAATGCCTCTTGAGACAGCGGTGTAAACGCAGTTAAATCTAACGACATCAACGTGTTATATCTATTTAACAATTCTTCGTTATTTTCTAAAGGCACCAAGAGCGCCAATGCTTCTTCAATAATTGCGGTTACTGCGTTCACTTCGGTTTGGCTAATATTAGTATCAGCAATTAATTGATTTACGTACAAATAGGTTCCATAAGCAATAAACGCTTGTTTGAATAGTTCGTAGGATGCTTGAGTGTATATTGCTTTTTCTTCATAATAAGCAATAATAGATTGGTTGTTTTTTATTATCAAATCGCTTTTATCGGCAATCAAAACAAGTAAATTGTATGCTGCTTCTAAATCGCTAAAAGCCAGATCTGCAATACTTTGAATAATATTTTCATCAATCATGATTAAACGAATTCTTTCAATTTCTGCTAAGAAAATTATTTTTGAATTCGGTGTGTAAGGCGTTAAAGTAAAATTAATGGCATTCAGGTAAGCAGTTTCAATAAGGGTAATATCCGCTTTTACAATCAAAAGATTGTACGCTTCCGTTAACTCAACTCTTGCGTTTTCCACATCGATTTCTAGCGCTTCTAGATTATCAATAACTGTATTAATTGAATTCAATTCTTCTAAAAATAAAGTGCCAGAATCTAAAGTATATATGGATAAATCCAATGCAATAGCTGTATCATATTCAAGAATTAACGTAGATTTATCTGGCCTATATACTAGTAAATCCAATGATTCTTGAATTAAGGCTTCTGCTCTAGATGTCTCAATGACTGATGCGTCAGAATCGGCCAAAATTTCAGAAACCGTATTTCCAAATTCTAAAAATAAAGTGGAGTCCACATCATCATATAAATTTTTAAAATTCAAGAAAGAAGAGGGGGTATAAATCGTTCCATCTCCTGAATAAACACTACTTGCCTCATCATATAATGAGATTAACTCTGTTTTATCGGCAAGAAGAACTAATAAATCATTCGCTAATACAAGCTCATCATTTAACCCGTTTATTATTATTTCGCCAGAAGTTGGTTCATCAAGTATTGCTTTTATTATATCTAATTCTTGAGTATAGTCCGCTCTGGATCTTAGCGTATATAAGGTAACGTCTTTGTTTTTTGCAACAAGATAGTTAATGAGTGTTGCATCGTAAGTTGCGCTTGTAACAAGCCCGTCTAATGCGTTCGTTAAGGTAGTAGTCAAATTTTCTACAGTTTCTATGCTCGCGAGAGGATCATCGAGTACTGCATCAATTCCAATCAATCCGCCAACTTCAATTCCATCTATGATATCGGAAAAAGCTTGAAAAGAATTGTTTTCATATGTTGCAAAGTTTATTTGGCTTTGCTCTACTTCGTCTCGAGCAATTTGTAAATTTGTTTTGTCTACATCAGCAAATACCAGCATAGAAAGAAAGGAAAATCCAATCATAAAAAACATCAAAAAGATGATAATGGATTTTTTAACGAATTTCATGTAATCACTTCCTTTCATGGTGTTTATTCAAATACTTGATTATAAATATAATCTACTTTTGCCTTGTAAAAGTCAAGTTCAAATAGCTCATTAATCTCTGACAAAGATAAAACTTGTGTAATTTCTTTACTATTTAGTAAAATTTCTTTAAAATCACGATTAAAATCATAAGAAATGTATGCTAATTCCTGAATTAAATCATAAGCTTTTTCTCTTGAAAATCCTTTTTCAATTAAAGCGTTTAAAATCCTTTGAGAAAAAACAGCCCCATTTGTTAATTGAATGTTTTCAATCATTTTATTTGGGAATACTTTCAATTCAGATAATACAATCATGTATTTATTTAACATATAATCAATCAAAGAGGTAGCGTCTGGTAAAACAATTCGCTCTACCGAAGAATGACTAATATCCCGTTCGTGCCATAAAGGTATATTTTCATAGGTTGGAATCACATAGCCCCTAAGAACTCTTGCAAGCCCACAAATATTTTCACTTGTGATTGGATTTTTTTTATGAGGCATTGCTGAGGACCCTTTTTGATTTGTATCAAACGGTTCTCTTACTTCGTTTATTTCCGTACGTTGCAAATGTCTTATTTCTGTAGCTATTTTTTCTAAAGTAGTCCCAATCAAAGCGATAACGCTTATATAATGGGCGTGTCGATCCCTTTGCAATGTTTGAGTTGAAATTTTAGCTTTTTGAATTCCTAGATTTTCGCAAATATATGTTTCAATCTCGGGATCAATAAAAGCATAATTCCCAACTGCTCCACTAATTTTTCCGATTTCAACGCCAAAAGAAGCTTCTTCAAATCGATGAAGATTTCGTTTCGTTTCATCATACCACAATGTCCATTTCAAGCCGAATACAGTAATATCTGCATGAATGCCGTGTGTCCTTCCAATGCAAAAAGTGTTTTTATACTCCATCGCTTTCATCTTTAACATGTCTAAAAATTGAACAAGATCATTCTTAATAATTTGATTTGCTTTTTTTAATCGAATTGCATTAGCGGTATCTACAACATCGGTTGAAGTTAAGCCATAATGAATAAATCTTTTTTCTTTTCCAAGCGTTTCAGAAACGTTTCTAGTAAAGGCAATTACATCGTGCTTTAAATCAAGTTCTAATTCTTCGATTCTTTGCACTGAAAAAGTCGCATTTTTTAATAGCAATGCGAGTTCATCATCAGATAAAATTCCTTTTTTAGCTAATGCTTTGGCATTTAGCAGTTCAATATCAAGGTAAGCTTGAAATTTTGATTGTTCAGACCAAATGCTTTGCATTTCTTTCCGTACATATCTTGGTATCATTTTACTCTCCCATTATCATCTTATAGCAGCTTAAAGTGTTTTCCAACAAACAAGCAATCGTCATAGGGCCCACTCCTCCAGGAACGGGAGTAATATAAGAAGCTATCTTGCATGCTTTATCAAAATCAACATCTCCAGAAATACTTCCATTGATTTTTGAAATACCAACGTCAATTACGACGGCTCCCTTTTTCACAAAAGAATCATCAACCATTTTCGATTTTCCGATTGCAACAACTAAAATATCTGCTTGTTTTGCTATTTTTGCAAGTTCAACTGTTTTGCTATGACAAATTGTAACTGTTCCATTTGCTTTTAAAAGTAAAGAAGCCATTGGTTTTCCTACAATTTGACTTCTACCTATAATAACACAATGTTTTCCTTCAATTTGAACTTGATATTTTTCTAGTAATTTCATAATTCCTAAAGGAGTACATGGAACAAGTTTTGGGTTTCCGTTTGCCAAGTATGCAACATTGGTCAAAGTAAAGCCATCGACATCTTTTGAAGGAGAAATTCGATTTATAATTTTATTCATATCTAATTTTTGAGGAATCGGTAGTTGTAAAAGAATTCCGTGAACTGTTTTGTCATCATTTAATTGATCAATAATTGAAATTAATTCAACTTCTGTAACGTTTTCGGTTTTTCGAATAATTGTACTTTTAATTCCAGCATTTAAACAAGCTTTTTCTTTTCCTTTGACATAAGATTGGCTTGCTGGATCTTCTCCAATTAAAATTACTACAAGATGTGGTATTATTTTGTGCTTTCTTACTAAATAAATCGTTTCTTGTTTTATAAACTCTCTTTTTTCAAGGGCGAGAGCCTTTCCATCCAATAAAATAGCCATATTACTTATCTTCCTCATAAAGGTAACTGTCCACAATTTCGCCATAATATACTGTGTGAATTGCATTGTTATTATAATATCGATCTTTTACAATTTGTAAAAGCTCTTTTTGATTAAGCGTTTGTTTATATATTACTTTACATTCATAGTGCAATTGAGCTTCTCCAATGATTGGAGTATCAATTTTTCTTCCCTTTATAGGGGTTAAATGACATACAGAAAATTTATCAATTTGTCTTAAGGATTTGGTTCCACAAATTGCGATAGCTTCTTTCAAATCTGCATACAAAGGAACGCTGATGGTGAATTCATTGCTACTCTCAATCAAAGAGTAAGTTGCTCTAGAATCTCTTACCAAAACTATAAAAACAGGCCTTCCCCAAACAACCGATATTCCGCCCCAACCAATAATCATCGTGTTAATAATGTTTCCGCTTTTTGTGGTCAAAAAAACTCCTGGATTCAATTTTTCAAGAACTTTTCCTGCGTACTCAAAAACTCCAATTTCTCGAATCATTTTTACCACCATCTTTCAAAGCAATTATATCATATCTTATAATACTAAGAAAGAAAATACCAAAACTTTGGCTGAAAGTAAATGGTTTCAAACAATATTCCATATATTTTTGTGTGAACTGTCCAAATTTGTGATAAAATATTGTAAAATATAAACTGGGGTGAAATGCAATGAAAATAGGTATTGTTGGCTTGGGATTAATGGGTGGCTCGATTGCAAAATCATTAAAAGAAAAATATGAAATTATTGCATATGATATCTCTGATATATCTCTTAATTTTGCCTTAGAGAATAACATCATCGATAAAGGTTATAATACTGTGGATGAATTTTTTAAGCAAACAAATATTATCTATTTGTGTTTGTATCCGCATGATGTAATTCGTTTTGTTAAACAATATCAAGATAAATTATTGCCAAACTCTCTTTTGATTGATATTTCTGGAATTAAATCCTTATTAATTGACGAACTAACCCCTGTGTTAAGAGATGATATTGATTTGGTCTATACCCACCCAATAGCAGGAAGAGAAAAAATAGGCGTTACTTATGCCGATCAATCTATTTTTATGGGTGCAAATTATGTAATCGTTCCTCAAAAACATAACCTCGGCTCTAACATAAAAAGAGTGACTGATTTTGCTCGTTTTATGGGATTTAAAAATGTGTCATTGATTTCCAAAGAAGAGCATGACGAGATCATTGCCTATACTTCTCAATTAACACATATCTTATCGTTGTCTTTAGTTCACGCTGACAAAGAAACATATGATACTTCAAAGTTTATAGGGGATTCCTATCGCGATTTAACAAGAATTGCGATGATAAACGAAGTTCTTTGGAGTGAGCTATTTTTAGGCAACAAAAAACATCTTATTGAAAAAATCTCTGATGTTATAAAGGAACTTGAATTATACAAAGAAGCTTTAAATAACGATGATTTAAAAGAATTAAAAAAAAGGATGAACGAAGCAAAGAGAAAAAGACTTCTTATTGAAAGTAGTGTGAAAAAATGAATGTATTGATTAATCCCAAACCATTAAGCGGTACTGTTTATATTCCTCCATCAAAAAGCCAATCCCACCGTGCAATTATTGCGGCATCTCTTTCTAAAGGAAAAAGTGTCATTTCAAATATAATCTATAGCGAAGATGTTTTAGCAACCATTGGTGCAATGGAAAAAATTGGAGTAAAATTTATTAAAAACACTCGACAACTAATCGTAAGCGGCATTGGTCGAATTGTTATAACTGATGATAATTTTATCGAATGCAATGAATCGGGTTCTACACTCCGATTTGTTTTGCCTATCTTTTCTTTGAGCAAAGAAAAAATTGTTTTTACAGGAAAAAGAAGTCTGTTTAATCGCCCGATGACGGTTTATGAAGATATCTTTAAAAAGCTTCATCTAAATTATCAAAAAAACGAAAATTCAATTATTGTCTCTGGATCTTTATCTTCAGGAGTTTATGAAATTCCAGGAAATATATCAAGTCAATTTATCTCAGGGCTGTTGTTTGCCTTACCTTTAACAAAGGGAGATTCTAAAATTATCATAACTGGAAATTACGAGTCAAAACAATACGTTGATATGACCCTCGACGTATTAAAAAGATTCCAAATCGTTGTAACCGAAAGAAACAAAACCTACTATATCAAAGGAAATCAAGTGTATCATCCGGCGAATTTTCAAATAGAAGGAGATTATTCTCAGTTAGCCTTTTATGCCGTTCTTGGACAAATAAGTGGAGATATTCTTTGTAAAAATATTCCGTTCGAATCCTTACAACCTGATCAAAAAATTATGGAATTTATTCAAAAAATGAAAGGAAATTATGAATTAACAGAAACCGGAATATTATTCAAAAAATCAAATACAATTGGTGTAGTTTTGGATGTTAGTCAATCTCCAGACATTGCCCCAATATTAAGTATCCTTGCTGCACTTTCTTCAGGAGAAACTATAATTGAAAATGCAATGCGACTAAAATTTAAAGAATCAAATCGCTTATCTTCTATGTTTGAAACATTGAAAGCTTTTGGTGTGTCAACAGAAATGGGCGAAGATTATTTAACCATTCTTGGGCAACAAGAATTGAATGGCGGTGTTTTTGAATCCTTTAATGATCACCGCATCGTAATGTCAATTGCCATCGCCGCAACGAGAGCCACCCATCAAGTAATGATTAAAAATGCAGAAGCAATTAATAAATCGTATCCAAATTTTTTTGAAGATTTAGAAAAATTAGGTGCTGATATCACCTATATAGAGGAGTGATTGTTTGAAAACTTTAGATGTAAAATCTACACTTAGAACCTACCCAGTTATTATTGAAAATAATCTTTTAAATCGATTAAAGGATTATTTAAATCCACAACTTTATTATGTGATTATTTCTGATGATCACATTCCTTTTGCCTATATTGAAAAAGTTAAAAAAGCTTGCCCTAAAAACGAACTTATTACCTTTCCTCAGGGAGAATCCAGTAAATCTTTAGAAGAGTTTTCAAGAATTATAGCTATTTTATTAGATAAAAACATCCGAAAAGATTCTGTGATTATTGCCCTGGGTGGCGGAGTGACTGGTGATTTAGCTGGGTTTATTGCTTCAGTATACTTAAGAGGAATTCCTTACATCCAAATACCTACCACGCTTCTGTCTCAAATCGATTCAAGCGTTGGTGGAAAAGTCGCCATCAATACCGACAAAAGCAAAAATGTTATAGGTAATTTTTATCCCCCCACTAAAGTATTAATTGATCCGGTTACCTTATCAACTTTAGAAGATAGACAGTTCGCAAATGGAATGGCAGAAATGATTAAATATGGCATGATTGCTGATAAAAATTTATTTGATAAAATTAAAAACGAAGATGTAAAAAAAGATTTAGAATATTACATTTTTAAATCATTAGAAATCAAAAAACGTTTTGTAGAAGCGGATGAATTTGATGATGGAATTCGTCAATCGCTTAATTTTGGGCACACATTTGGGCATGCCCTTGAGGCCTATTATCGATATCAAAAATATCTTCATGGAGAAGCGATTTCTATCGGCATGGTAATGGTTTTATCAAAAAACCAAGTAAGACAAGAACTTGTACAAGTCTTAAAAAAATACAATTTACCAACCGAAGATTCCGTTGGAATCGATGATTTAAAAGGTTATATTAATCATGACAAAAAAAATAGAAACAACCTTCTAAAAATTGTAGATGTATTAGAGATTGGTTCTTCTGTTATTACAAAATCACAATATCAAATATAAAAAGGGTGTGGTTGCTTTGAACGCTTTTGGACAAAATATAAAGATTACTTTATTTGGCGAGTCCCACGGACCCGCATTAGGAATTGTAATAGATGGTTTAGCTGGAGGAATTACAATTGATGAAACTCTCATTCAAAATCAATTGAAAAAAAGACGACCAAAGTCTGTATACTCTACTTCAAGAATTGAGGACGATGAGTATGAAATCCTTTCAGGAATTTATGAAGGAAAAACAACAGGAGCGCCGATTACATTTTTAATAAAAAATACTAATACACACTCAAAAGATTATTTTGATAATGCAAATTCTCCTAGACCATCTCACGCAGATTATCCAGCATTCGTAAAATATAATGGATTTAATGATCCTCGAGGAGGAGGAATCTTTTCCGGAAGAATAACTTCTTTATTCATGATTATTGGATCTATCTCAAAACAAATCTTAAATCCAAAAAACATTTTTGTTGGATCTCATATTCAATCCATAAAAAATATTGAAGATAATTCCTTCGATTTTGCAAAGATTAATGATTCCTTAATCAAAAAATTAGAAACCTTAGATTTCCCTGTTATCAATTCCGACATTGAAGCGTCAATGAAAGAATTGATTTTATCTGCTAAAAATGATGATGATTCCGTTGGAGGAGTCATAGAATCTGCCATCATAAATCTTCCAGCAGGCATTGGAGAACCTTTGTTTTTATCTGTGGAAAGTTATTTATCTTCTTTAATTTTTTCAATTCCCTCCGTCAAAGGAATAGAGTTTGGTTTAGGCTTTAACATCACAAAAAAGTATGGACATGAAGTAAATGATAATTACACTATTGAAAATCATCAAATAAAAACAACCTCTAATAATAATGGGGGTATATTAGGCGGGATTTCCACAGGCATGCCACTTATTATAAGAGTCGCTATTAAACCAACTCCTTCTATTGGAAAAATTCAAAAATCCATAAATCTTAAAACAAATGAATTGGTTGATTTAGAAATAAAAGGTAGACACGATCCCGCTATTGTAAATCGGGTTGTTCATGTAATTAATTCTGTATTATATTTTGGGATTTTAGACTTGCTTCTTTTCTCTAAACCAAAAGAATGGATGTTATAATATGTATGGTTTGTTAGGAAAGTCACTCAAGCACAGTATGTCTTTAGAAATTCATTCCCGTTTTGGAAATGAATCATATCGATTGTTTGAAACCGAACATCTTGATTATTTTATGAAAGAAAGGCGCTTTGATGGAATCAATGTAACCATTCCCTACAAAGAACAAGTTCTTCCATATTTAGATGAATTGGATGAAATTGCAAGGAAAACGAAATGCGTTAACACCATCATTCAAAGAGATAACAAATTGATTGGTTATAATACAGATTATTTTGGATTAAAATCTTTGCTTGAATATCGTCATATCAATTGTGAAAATAAAAAAATCTTATTAATTGGAAATGGCGGAGCTGCAAAAACAGCTTCCTTGCTTTTTTATGACCTAAAAGCAAAAATAGTCACGAAGATTTGCCGCTCCATAAAAGAAAATGATGAAATCGAATTTAAAGAGTTTGACAAGGTCATAGATTATGATATAATCGTTAATACTACACCAATAGGAATGTATCCTCATCTTCAAGATTCTCTTCCTTTTAGTTTGAAAGATTTCATAAACCTTTTTGTTGTAATTGATTTAATTTATAATCCAATACAAACCAAATTACTACTTGAAGCAAAAGAAAATAATATTAAAGCTTATAACGGATTATATATGCTTGTCTTTCAAGCGCTTAAATCTCACGAACTATTTTTTAATCAAAAAATAAGTCTTGAATTAGGTTCTCAAATATATTTTGAAATATGCAAAAAAATGATGAATTTGGTTTTGGTTGGACTCCCATTAAGTGGTAAATCAAAATATGCAAAAAAATTAGGCCTACTATATAATAAAAATGTTTTGGATTCAGACAAATTTATTGAAAAAAAATTGAATTTGTCCATCCCTGAAATCTTTAAAACTTATGGAGAATCATTCTTTCGCGAACAAGAAACTGCTTTTGTGGAAAAAATATATAAATCTAGAGATTTAGTCATAGCTACTGGTGGTGGAATGATTTTAAATTCAGACAACATGATAAAATTAAAACAAAATGGTTTTGTAATTTTTTTAGACAAAGATCCAAAAGATATTGCAAAATTAGCCATCCAAAATCGGCCATTGATTAAACAAGGAAAAGACATTTTATTGCTTTCTAAAACAAGAAGGCCTCTTTATCAAAAATACGCAGATATCACAATCAACATTTCTCAAGATGCTCAAATTCATATTAAAGAAATAGAGGCGAAAGTGGATGAATTTCTTAATAATTAATGGACCTAATTTGAATTTTTTAGGTGTTCGTGAAACGGATTTATATGGAAAACAAAGTTACAATGATTTAGTAAATTTTATCCTTGATTATGGCCAATTACATAAGCATCACATTGAAATTTATCAATCTAATCATGAGGGAGAAATTATTGATTTAATTCAAGAAAATTATGTTCGATTTGATGGTTTAATCATAAATCCAGGAGCATATACTCATTACTCTTTTGCCATCTATGATTGCATAAAATCTGTTCCTCTCAAAACCATTGAAGTTCATTTGACTGATATTTATTCAAGAGAACCTTTTCGTAAGATATCCGTTATTAAAGATGCCTGCATCGCTCAAGTGTCTGGAAAAGGATTTAATAGTTATATTGAAGCGATAGACATCTTCACGAAAGGTAATATAAAATAATGATTGTTAAATTTAAAGAAGGTACCCAAATAAAAGAAATAGAATTACTGCGTTCAAGCCTTTTAAAACAAGGCTTTGAAATTCATGAAAGCATTGGATCAACTGTAACAATATTTGGTGTTGTTGGGGATACTACAAAATTTGATCCTAATAGTTTATATGCCTATGATTTTGTTGATTCTGTCTTAAGAGTTCAAGAACCCTTTAAAAAGGTAAATCGTAAATTCCACCCAATTGATACAATTGTTGATGTATGTGGTGTAAAAATAGGCGGAAAAAATGTTGTTATTATGGGCGGCCCATGCGCGGTTGAATCAGAAGAACAAATCAATATCATTGCTCCTATAGTAAAAGAAGCTGGCGCAAAAATATTGAGAGCCGGCGCTTTCAAACCAAGAACTAGCCCTTATTCGTTCCAAGGAATGGGCGTAGAAGGTTTAAATGTTTTAAAAACCGTTAGCTTAAAATACAATATTCCTATTGTAAGTGAAATTATGAGCCTCGATGAATTGCCTTATTTTATTGAAACAGTAGATTTAATTCAAGTAGGAGCAAGAAATATGCAAAATTTTGCCTTACTAAAAGAATTAGGCAAAATTGATAAACCTATTTTATTAAAAAGAGGTTTAGCCAATACCATTGAAGAATTATTAATGTCTGCAGAATATATTTTAGCCGGAGGAAATCAAAACGTAATACTTTGCGAAAGAGGTATTCGCACATACGAAACTTCAACGAGAAACACTTTAGATATTAGCGCCATTCCGGTTATTAAAAAATTATCTCATTTACCCATTATAATTGATCCCTCTCACGCTGCAGGAAGATGGGAATATATTGAGTCCTTATCAAAAGCCGCAATCGCTGCTGGGGCAGATGGTTTAATTATCGAAGTTCATCACGAACCAGAAAACGCTTTGAGTGATGGGCAACAATCATTAAAACCTGAACGATTTAAAGACCTAGTAAAAAAATGTAAAAAAGTTGCCGAAGCAGTCGATCGAACATTAGAATAAAAACAGTGAAAACTCACTGTTTTTTTTATTCCGATTCCATATTTAATTTCTTGTGATATAATTTGTCTTGAAAGGTTGGTGATATAATGAAAAGTTATATTAAATTAATTGATGATTTACCATTGGTTTTAAAAGTCGTTTTAGCATTACCTGGAATCGATAATATTGTATATGGAATTTACAGAATCGCAAAAGGACAATTAATTATTGGTATTTTATGGATAATTTTTGGCGGGTTTATTCTGTGCATCATCGACATATATACCTTATTAACTCAAGGCAAAATTACTTTTCTTGTTTAATAAACTTTGTTTTTAAAAAAAGAGACCTTAAAAAAGATCTCTTTTTTTCTTTATACGTGTTTTTTTAATATTTCTACTAATCTTGGTATTTCTTGTAATTTTAAAGAACTGATGGCAATTCGAATTAATTCGCCCATTTGAATAACAAAAACATGTTCTTCAACCAAATCTGTAAAAATGTTTTTGTTTTTAGTTTCAATACTGATAAAAAATCCGCCACAGTATGGCAATATATTTAATTTGTGTTTTTCGGCTTCTTCCATAAATAAAATTGCTCTATCTTTCAATAATTGCCTTGCAATGATTAGTTCGTCAGAAAATTGTTTTTGATATACTGGATCAGAAAATACTTTTCCAATGATACTCATAGCCGGCTGACTAACGCTTGAAAATCTTGCTCTAACTGAATAATCTCCCACTCGAAGAAATTGATCAACCAATTCTTTGTTTTTAGACAATCCAATTTGTGCTCCAATTCTAAAACCGTAAAGAGAAAATGTTTTAGATCCTGAAAAAACAACAACTGTTAAAATGTTTGGATGTAAATCTAAATATGTCAAGAAATTATCTCTTGAAAATTCTTCTGATTTAAGTTGATAATCTATATAAGCAATATCCTGAATTAAAATCACTGGGATGTTTTTTTCAGCGATTTCATTTAAAACAAGAATGACTTCTTTCCAATCTTCTTTTGACATACAAAGTCCGGTTGGATTATTACATGGATCATTTAGTAAAACGCATAACCTTTGTTGGCTATCCGATAAGGAAATAGCCTTTTCTTTAAAATCTTTTAAATTGAATCTATTTTTATCATCATACATTAAAAAAGTTTCGAGCCCAATATTTGCTTCAAAAGCGAAGTTTTCATAAGGGGTCCAATAATGGTTAGGCAATAGTACTTTTTGATTAAAATCATTAAAGTTATAAAAAGTATTGCTAATGGCTCCACTACCTCCGGTGGTAGGAATAACACTGTAATAAAATTGTTCTTTTATGGTTTCTTGGTGTTTTCCAAAAACCCAATTAAATACTCCTTCACTAAACGCTTTTGTCCCTCTAACTGGAGCATAATGATACATCTCAGCGTCTGTTAAGTTGCGCAATAAATCTTCAACCACTTGAAACTTAAAAACTTTTCCTTCTTCGCGATGAAGCATTCCAACAGTTGCATTAATTACATCATCATATTTCAATTTCATCGCTTTTGCTTCTTGCGAAATTTGTAAAATGTTTGATTCAAGTTTCTTGTTTTCTGCATGTTTTCCAACGATATGGTTCAGCATTTTTCACACCCTTTTCTATTTATTCGAAATATTTTTTTAAAGTTACGGTTTGATTGCGGTCCGGTCCCACAGAAAAAATCGTAATCTTAATCCTAACTAATTCTTCAATTGCCTGTAAATATTTTTTACAGTTTTCAGGAAGTTCATTGAAGCTTTTTACATTAGAAATATTTTCAGTCCAACCTGGATAAGATTTATAAATTGGAATACATTTTGAAAAATCTTCATAATTTCCTGGGATATAATTAATTGGTAGTCCATTTAATTCATAGTGAGTACATATATTAATTTTTTCTATTCCCGTTAATACATCTAAAAGCATGATGCTTAAACCTGTCAATCCATTAATTCTTGCGGCATGTCTTAAAATTACTGAGTCAAACCACCCGATTCTTCTTGGTCTTCCAGTGGTGGTTCCATATTCATGTCCAACTTCTCTAATTTGATGAGTAATTTCGTTTTCAAACTCTGTTGGAAAAAATCCTCCCCCAACTCTTGTTGTATATGCTTTTGTAATTCCTATGACTTCGTTAATGGCTTGAGGACAAATACCTGCTGCCAAAGGGACGGAGGCTGCCGTAGGAGAGCTACTTGTTACATAGGGGTATGTTCCGTGTTCAAGACAAAGCATTGTTCCTTGTGCGCCTTCAAATAATATTTTTTTATCTTCATCAAGAGCTTTTTGAAGGAGCAATGAAGTATCCGCAATATATGGTTTAATTTTTTCGCCGATTAACAAAAACTCTTGATATAATTTATCAAACTCAAAAGGCTTTCTATTAAAAGTGATTAAAACAGGATTAATAAAAGCTAATGCATTTTTTAATTGATTCTGTAATTGATTTGGGCGAACCAAATCGCCAATTCGAATACCAAATCGAGAAGTTTTATCATTATAAGCAGGCCCAATTCCTTTTAAGGTGGTCCCAATAGCTTGCCCTTCTTTAAGAGATTCGAAAAGTTGATCCAATTCAATATGATAAGGCATTACAACGTGAGCTCTATCGCTTATAAATAATTGATAATTTGTAACGTTATTTCTTTGAAGCAATTCTATTTCATCAAATAAGGCTTTAGGATTAATTACCATACCATTTGCCATAATATTTTTGGTTTTTGGATTAAATATCCCTGATGGGATAAGGTGAAGCGCAAATTTTTGGTTGTCAAAAAGAATGGTGTGTCCTGCATTGTTTCCACCTTGGCTTCTAACTACAACATCAGCTTTCCTAGCTAAATAATCTGTAATTTTTCCTTTTCCTTCGTCTCCCCATTGTGTTCCGACAATAACAATTGTTTTACTCACGAAGCCTTCCTCCTTGAAAACATACTCATTATAACATAGGAGTATAAGAATGAGAAGACTTGAAAAGTGGGAAAGAAAAAAAAGACTGGTTTTATCAAAGGAGTAAAGAATTAATAAACATATTTATTGTGTCAATTAATAATTTGCCCTTCAAATTTACCAATCTTTGTTAATTTGTTTTTGAAACAATATCTCTTGCAATCCATACCCCGTTTGCACTCGCTTGAGCTAATCCTCGAGTAATGCCTGCTCCATCTCCGCCAAAATATAATCCTTTAATTTTTGTTTCAAAATGATTGTTCACTTCTGGTCTCGCTGAATAAAATTTGGATTCCACTCCATAAAGCAATGTATGTTCTGATGCCACTCCAGGAGAGACAAAATCTAAAGCTTCAATCATTTCCATAATAGACTTCATTGTCTTATAAGGTAAAACAAGCCCTAAATCACCTGGAATCGCTTCTTTTAGAGTTGGTTTAACAAACCCTTCTCTAATTCTTTTTTCAGTTGATCTTCTACCGTTTTTTAAATCACCATATCTTTGTAATATAACAGCTCCATTGCTTAACATATTTGCTAGTTTTGAAACTCCATGAGCAAATTCGTTTGGTTGATTGAAAGGTTCTGTAAAATTATGGCTAACAAGTAAAGCAAAGTTTGTGTTTTTTGATCCTAATTGACTATCAGCATAAGCGTGTCCATTTGCAAGTATTGTTCCACTGTGATTTTCAATTACAACATGCCCCGAAGGATTAGAGCAAAATGTTCTAACCTGATTTCCTCCACTTGTTCGGTAAATAAATTTTCCTTCATATAAATTCTCATTTATTTCTTCCATTATTTCGTTATTTGTTTCAACTCGAACTCCAATATCAACGTGATTTGCTTTCGTTGTAATTTGATGATTTTGGCATATAGAAGAAAGCCAAGAAGATCCATCTCTTCCAGGAGCTATAACAACAAAACGGCTGTCAATTTGTTCATCGGTTTCAAGTATAATTCCTTTGATTACGTTTGATTGTACAACAATATCTTTTACTTCTATTTTATAAATCATATCTATTTTCGTTTTTAAATATTCATAGACATTTTTCAAAATTTTTAAATTAACCTCTGTTCCTAAATGTCTAACTTGTCCTCTTAATAATTTTAATCCTACCGCTAATCCTTTTCTTTCAATTTCCTTTACCTTTTCAGTGTTTGGATCTGTAATTTCGGTAGGTGCTCCAAATTCAAGATTAATGGAATCTACATATCTAATTAATTCTTCAATTGTTTCTGCATCTAAATATTCATTCATCCAACCACCGTATTCTGCGGTAATATTAAATTTTCCATCCGAATATGCTCCAGCACCACCAAATCCATTTGTAATCGAACAATGAGGAAGGCATCCAATAAAACCATTTTTTTGAACAGGACATTTTATTATTTTTTTCTCTAAAATCGGGCAAATTCTATGATAAATATCATGTCCTTTGTCAACCAATAAAATAGATAAGTTTGGATTTTTTTTTGATAACTCGTATGCACACATCGCTCCTGAAGGACCTGCGCCAACAATTACAACATCATAGTTTTTCTTCATTAGATACACCCCTTAAAGACCGATAAAATAATAACATTATTCACTACTAAAATCAATAAATAATCAAAATAAAAATGGAGATTGCTCTCCATTTTGAATATTAAATATTATTATTCTGTTCTTACAGGTAAAATTAATTGAATCAATCCTAAATCGTTATCCGCTTCAATTACAAAAGGACGGATTTCCCCTGTAAATTTAACATAAATTTCATCAGAATTAAATGTTTTTAAAGCATCTAAAAAATATTTAGAACTGAATGCAATTTTAATTGGTATGCCAATTGCTTTTTCAAGAGGAAAAACTTCCTCTACTACTTTACCAATTTCTGGAGAATTTGATGTAATTTCAACAACATTATCGTTTCTTAAATGCAATTTAACAATACTGCTTGCGCCATCTTTTTGCGATAACAAAGATGCTCTATCAATAGCGACGAATAGATCATTTTTATTAAATTTAACAATAATTGGAAATTCTAAAGGTATTAGTCGAGAAGTTTCAGGAAAATTACCATCTAATAATCTAGATTGAAATAATACATTTCCATATTCAAACAAAATAGATTTGTGATCTAAATGAATTAATATTTCTTCTAAATTTAATTCTAAAATTTTAAATAATTCATCTAAACTTTTTCCAGGAATAACGACATTCATATTCTCAAAGTTTTTAGGAATATCAATCATTTTTTGACTTAATCTAAAAGAGTCTGTGGCAATTGCAACTAATTTTTCTCCTTCAACTCGGATATTTACACCAGTTAATATCGGTCTGTTTTCAATTGCAGAAGTTGCAAAGGTGGTTTGTCTAATAATTGATTTCATTACTTTTGAATCAATTTTAATTGGAGTATCATTCATCACAAAATCTAATTCAGGATAATCTTCAACGTTTAACAAATTTAAAGTAACATCAGAATTTCCTGCGACAATTCTTAAAATATTATTATCTACAACAGATAGATGTATTTTATCTCCATCTAATTTTCTAATAATATCTACAAAGAACTTTCCTGGAATTAAAACATCTCCAATCGATTCAACTTGTAAACTTTCATCTTTGATTGATAATTTAATTGAAATGTCAGAGTTACTTGTTATCATAATGATTTCTTTTTGGTAAACTTCGAGTTTTATACCTTGAAGATAAGGAGCTGGTGTTTTTGTAGATAAAGCTTTTTGAGCAATTAGTAAATTGTTAAGCATTACATCAGTCAAAATTGTAAAATCCATAAACGACCTCCTGTTTATTTAATTATTATTTAAAGTTTTTATTATTATTGTTATTATAAGTGTTGAAAAGAGGTAAAACTTTTACACTTAACTCCTTATATTATACCACATTTCGCGCTATAAGTATAGGATATTTAATGTGGAAAAGGCATGTTTTTACGTTTTTTTTCCACATTTGATTAACAATTTATCAATATCGTTTTTCTTTGCATTATCTGTCTGAACATCGTTTGAAATTTGCTCAATACTATAAATAACAGTTGAATGATCTCTATTATTAAATATTTGTCCTATTTTTTTATAGGTTAAATCATATAAATCTTTCAAAATATACATTGCAACTTGCCTTGGGAATACATATTGTTTTTTTCTTTTTTTAGATAACAAATCTGTTGTTGAAATCGTATAATAAGAGCTAACAATATCTAAAATATTATTATAATTGCTTTTTTCAATGGAACTATTAGAAATTTTCTTAGAATTTATTAAATTTTTTAAAGCTTCTTCTGCGTTTGCGATGGTAAATTTGTAATCAAAGGCAGTACAATAAAATAAAACTCTTTTTAAAGCTCCTTCAAGTTCGCGAACGTTATTATCAAACACGCTTGCAATGTATTCTAAAATTTCATCTGGAATTAAATCAGGATTTGCTGTTTCTGCTTGTAATTTCTTTTTCAAGATTAAGATTCGATGTTCTAAATTTGGTCGATTGATATCAACAGAAAGTCCCCATTCAAATCTTGAAGTTAATCGAGACATGATTTCATATAATTCAGAAGCAGGACGGTCTGATGTAATAACAATTTGCTTATTATTTTCTTTTAATTTTTCAAAAATTTTAAAAAACTCAAGTTGAGATTGGTTTTTTCCTGAAAGAAATTGAATATCATCAACTAATAAGATGTCAACATTTTCATATTTTTTTGAAAAATCGTCAAAAGCTTTTTTTTGAGCTGCTTTTGCATAATCTTCAATAAATTGATCTGTTTTTGCATATAAGACAATTTTGTTTACGTCATTTTCTAAAATGTAATTACCAACACATTGCATTAAGTGGGTTTTACCCAACCCTACATCTCCAAAAACATACAAAGGGTTTACAAATGCTCCCGGTTGATCAGCAACTTTCATAGCGGAAGTATATGCAAAACGATTGCTCGCTCCAACAACAAAATTATCAAAAGTATATGAATTATTTAGTCCAGTTTTATATTTATTTTCAAGCCCTAGTTCAGGAGTATTTATTTCATAATTAGCTGATTTGGCCAATTCTTCTGCGGCTTGTTCTTTTGTAATAATTTTAAACATATGTTTTTCTAAAACATATTCATTTAACATCGCATTTAGTCGATTTAAATAAAAAGATTCGATTTTACTCTTTATGAAAGAGTTAGGTGAAATAAGGTAAATATAGTTATTAACGACTTTAAATACATTAGAAATATTTGCAAAATGTTCGGAATAAACATCTTCATCTAATGTGATTTGAAGCTGGTATTTAATTTTCTCCCAAATCTTTCCAAAGTCTTCCATTCGCAATACCTCATATCTTAAATCAAATATATCACAGATTTAAAAAATTACACCAATTAATTTTCCACAAAATTTGTGGATAACTTTTTTAAAATTTTCATCGTCAACACGGTAATTGTGGACAAAATATGGCATAATATAGGCGTGAAAAAGGGTTTTCCACAAATTATAAAAACAGACTTATCTACACGATTGTGGATGGTTGGTAAAACCGATATCCAGCTCAAATTTGTGCGAAAAAAGAGTGTGGATAGTTTTTGGTAATTTAGACAAAACAAAAATTGTTGACATAATATTGAAAATCACTTATAATGATGTAGCATGGTTTTTGGATAACTATAGGGAGGTGTTGAATATGAGTAGAACATATCAACCTAGTAAAATAAAAAGAGTTAGAACACACGGTTTTAGAGCTAGAATGGAAACTGCAAACGGCCGTAAAGTATTAGCTCGTAGAAGAGCAAGAGGCCGCAAGTCCTTAACTGTTTCGGATCGTTAAAAACAAAATAGAGCAAACACCTAATATATATTAGAACCCGTAATCACCAGAATAATATATTTTTGGTGGTTTTTTTGTTTTTTAAGGAGGCAATATTATTGAAAAAGGCATATCGTGTAAAAAAGAGCGCTGAAATAGAAATGATTATGAAAAACAAATCAAGCGTTGGCGATGGCTATTTTGTAATTTATCAAAAGCAAAACCATGAAAACGAACATTTTAGGTATGCAATTAGCGTTCCCAAAAAATATGGAAACGCAGTACAACGAAATTTGATAAAAAGAAGAATTAGAGAAATTATAAAAAATCATTCTTTTTTGAAACAAATGGATTTTTTTATTGTTTCAAAATCAAAAGCCAAAGAATTGTCTTTTCAAGAGATAAATCAAACTTTGGAAAAATTATTCGCTAGAGCGAAAATAATAGAAGGATAGGACATTATGAAAAAAACAAAGTTTATTGCTGTAATTTTTGCATTATTACTACTAGTTGGTCTTACCGGATGTGGATCGAAAGAAGGAGAAGTTTCTTATAACAACTACACAAGTATTGTTTTAGTCTCCGAGGCAACAGAATCTCAACCAGCATCAACTTATAATGGAGTTATTTCATTACTAGGTGGAGTGCCTTATATCACAGATAATGTAAGTGATGCAGGAGATGGATATGCTGAATGGAATACAGAAGATGCTTATGTAAAAGTTGTATTTGAAAATTCACAAGCTATCGAAAAAGAACAAACCGGATTATATAAAAGCGCATATACAACTCCAATAGGTGAAAAAACAGGAGCTTGGGAATGGGTGATTACTCAACTTGGAATTTTTACTTTCCATGCAAGCAATCTATTTGGGTTGTTGGGAGATACTTATTTGTATTGGATAGGGTTGCTTATCATGACATTAGTTATTCGTACTTTAGGGTGGCCGGTTTATGCTAAAAGCAACGATATGACTTTGAAAATGCAAATGGCACAACCGGAATTAAGTAAAGTTCAAGAAAAATATCGCGGAAAAACGGATCAAGCTTCTCAACAAAGAATGCAAATGGAAACCATGGAGTTATACAAGAAGTATAAAATAAATGTATGGGGATGTTTAATGCCTCTATTGCAAATGCCAATCTTTATTGCAATGTATCAAGTTGTTCAAAGATTTCCACTTACAAGTACATCTGTATTTGGAGACGCATCTGTGGTAATGAATACAAACTTTTTATGGACAAATTTAGGAAACACGGAATGGTTACTAAATTTACCTCTTGCAATTGTTGTTGCGGTAACGATGTTTTTAAGTCAATGGCTAATTCAAAAAAGAACCAAAGCAAACCAAAAACCAAATCAATATCAAGACGCTAAAGCTCAACAAAGTCAAAAAACGATGAAATATATGATGTATTTTATGGTCATAATGATGGCTTACATTTCGATTGGTAATGCAGGAATCGCTTTTTACTGGGTCATTGGTAACTCATATCAATTATTCCAAAGTTATATTTCTCACCGAAAATCTGGTAAAAGACAAGAACAACTTCGCAAACAATTTTAAAGAGGAGAACAGATATGAAATCACTTCGATTTGAAACAAAAGCCGTCAATGATGCAACTGTCAAGTTTGCAGCAAACGAGCTAAGAGTAAACAAAGATTATATTGACCTCCAAATTGTTGAAGAAAAACGTGGAATTTTACGTTTAAATACAACATACATTGTTGAAGCAATTGTTAAATTTGATGTAGTCAAAGATTCAATAAATTACATCAAATCGATTCTTAAGGACATGGAAATTGAAGCAATTGTTGAAGCAAAACCAGGAGAAGAAAAACAAATTACTTTTCTAATTGACGCAAATGAAAACCCAATTTTAATTGGTAAAAATGGAAAAACATTAGATGCCATTCAAACGTTGCTAAAGAATTATATCAATATCTATACAGATGAATACTATATGGTTTTGGTTGATGTTGGTGGATACAAAGAACAACGAAAAAAACAATTAGAAATTTTAGCAACTAAGACAGCGAAAGAAGTTGCTAGAACAAGAATTTCGGCTAGATTAGGCAAAATGAACGCCTATGAAAGAAGAGTAATTCATACAAAATTAGCAGATTGGCGTGATGTCGCAACGGAATCTGAAGGCGAAGAACCAAATCGTTACGTTGTGATAAAACCTAGACACAAGTAAAATGTTACAATTAATTGTTGGATTAGGAAATCCGGGGAAAAAATATGAAAAATCAAAACACAATGTCGGGTTTATGTGTTTGGATACCTATGCCAAAATAAGTCATCTTAAATTTACAAAAGAAGGTAAGTTTCAAGCTGAAATTACTCAAAAAAACCAAACAATTTTATTGAAACCAAAAACGTTTATGAATTTATCTGGAAATGCAGTAAAATTGGTTGCAGATTATTATAAAATACCATCAGAAAATATTTTGATAATTTCTGATGATGTTGATTTACCTCTTGCTAAGATTAGACTACGAGAAACAGGAGGATCAGGAGGACATAATGGATTAAAATCTATTATTTCTCAACTGGGTACCGAAAACTTTAAAAGATGTAGAATCGGTATTGATCGAGATGATTCTGTGGAAACCAAAGAACACGTTTTAAGTCTATTTTCTAAAGCCGAAATGAAAGCAATGGTTGATTTACAGCTAACAACATCACAATTAATTGAAGACTTTGTACTAGAACAATCTTTTGATGTATTAATGAACAAATATAATATTAAATAGTGAAAGCCGCTCGAAAGAGCGGCTTTATTTTTAATTTATTTCTTATTTTTGAAGAATTATAAATCCATAAGGTGGAAGAGTAATGGATTTATCTAAATTCATTTCAACCTGATTGAATACATCAAAAACAGCAGATTGTTTTAAAGGAAAAGGGAGAGCAACGGTTTTATTTTCTTGGTTATTATTTATAATAAAATACAATTTATTTTTTTGATAAATTAAAATATTATCTTCAGTATAATGCCAAGTTACATCAACTAGTTTCATATCTGGATATTGGTTTCTCAGCACAATAATTCTTTTAAAGAAAGAAAACAAGTCTTTGTTTTGAAGAGAACTATCCCATATCATACATCTTCTTGAATCTGGGTCATCTTTACCTTCTAAACCAATCTCATCTCCATAATAAATAGATGGAGAACCGCAAAAACTAAAGATAAATAGATAACATAATTTAACTAGTTCTTGATCGTTGTTACAACGAGTAAATATTCTCATTGTATCGTGTGAATCAACAAGATTAAACATATTTATTGATACGTTCTTTGGATATCGAAGTAACAAATTATTTATTTGATATTTAAATGTTTTGGCATCAATGACTTTTGAAATCTTTTGTTTTCCAAAAAATTGCCAAATAGGATAACTGATTTCGTAATTCATAACCGCATCTAATTGATCCCCTCTTAGCCAAGGGGTTGAATCGTCCCAATTTTCTCCAAGAATGTAGATAGAAGGTTTAATAGCCTTCACAGTAGTTCTGAATTTTCTCCAAAAAGAGTGACTTACTTCATTTGAAACATCTAATCTCCAACCGTCAATATCAAACTCTTTTATCCAATAAGAGGCTACCTTTAATAAATACTCTTCCATTAATGGATTAGACGTATTTAATTTTGGCATATTTGGAGTAAAACCAAAGGTTCTATATTTTGGTTTAAAATTATGAAGAAGAGGTCGACCAAATTCGTTAAGCGCAAAGTCAATAAAATTTTCATCTTCTATGAAAAAGCAATCCCAGTAAGGAGAATTACGTTTGTTCTTTATTACATCTTGAAAGAATGGATGTCCAAAGCCACAGTGGTTAAATACAGCGTCTAACATAACTTTAATACCGGCCTTATGACATTCTTTAACCAAAAGATAAAAGTCGTCATTCGTGCCAAAAGAAGGATCTATTAAGAAGTAATCTTCTGTATCATATTTATGAGCGGTATATGCTTTGAAAATTGGAGTGAAATAGATTCCTGAGATTCCTAGATTTTTTAAATAAGGGATCTTTTCTATGACACCAAGTAAATTTCCTCCAAAGAACATATTGTTTTGAATTCCATCTTTAATTGAACCAAAAGGAATATAATTATCAGAAGAGTTATCACTTTTATTAAAGCGATCAAGAAAAATTTGATACCAAACAGTATCTTTTGTCCATGTCGGGGAATCAATCAAATCCTCTTTATTTATGTACGGATAATTAAAGTAACCAAACAAATCATAGATGAACTCTTGATCTTTCATTAAATCGATTTTTTCTATGCTTCTACAACCATAAAAATACACATCATTATTATTGTAAATTAAAAAAGCATATTTGCTTCTCTTGGTAGGGACGCAAACCTCTAGAAAATAATAGTCAAAAAATTCTGTGGAGTAGGAAGGTTGCATTTCTTTGAAAGAAAACGACCTTCCACCCCAAGTGTATACTCCATCTTTTTGATACCATTCAAAAGGGTCTCCAATAATTAGCTCGACCTTTGAAATATCGTTTTTTGCGGTGCGCAGATAAATATGTAAATGAGTTTCATCGATTGCATAGGCCATTTGGCTTTTTGGTAGATGCAAAATTGCTTCAAAAATCATAGGTATAATCTCCCTTATATTCGTTGTATATATTGTACCACGTTTTTATATAATTTCAATATGCGTATTTAATACTTTAATCATTAAGGGTTTATTATACTGAATTGCAGAGTTTTATTCGCCTTTTTTACCGAAAATAATGTATAATATAAGATAATACATTTATTAGAAAAATTAAAGCACAATACAAAGCGTTAAAATAGAAAGGAACATAAATTATGTATGCAATTATAACCGGAGCATCAAGTGGAATAGGAAAAGAAATAGCTTTTGAATTAGCTAAGAGAGAAATTAATTTAGTATTGGTTGCCAGAAGAACCGATTTGTTGGAACAACTAAAAAAAGAAATTGAATCAACCTATCAAGTAAAAGTTGTTGTTAAAAGTTTGGATCTAAGCAATAAAGAAAATTGCTTTCTTTTGCATAAAGAAACACTTCAGTATTATCCTGAAATATTTATAAATAATGCAGGGTTTGGGAAGGTTGGGTTTTTCAGTGATGTTCCCTTAGAAATAGAATTATCAATGATAGATTTAAATATTCAGGCGGTACATATATTAACTAAATTGTATTCTCAAACAATGGAAAAAGGAATCATCTTAAACGTAAGCAGTATGGCGGCTTTTTTATCGACACCATTTTTATCGACTTATGCAGCTACTAAAGCATATGTGCTTCACCTTAGCGAAGCAGTAAATTATGAACTAAAAAAACAAAACAAAGACGTAAGAGTTTTAACGCTTTGCCCAGGACCCGTTGCAACAGAGTTTGGAAAAGTTGCAGAAGCTACGATGTCGCTTAAGGGAATGACCGCAAAAAGATGCGCAAGCATTGCAGTAAAAGGCATCTTCAAAAAGAAACGAATTATTATTCCTGGAGCTCAAATGAAATTAATACATTTTCTAGTTAAAATCATTCCAACATCCTTAATTTTAGCGATTTCCTATAGAATACAAAACCAAAAAAAAATGAAATAGATTAAGTTTGTAATAGAGTTAAGCAATAAATAATGATACCCTGGCGAGTTCTTGAACTCGCTAAAAGTGCGTGAGGTGATAGAGTGAAAAAAGCAATAGAATTCATTTCAAAGAATTTAACTTATCAGGCAATTCAAAAAGAATTACATTTAAAAACAAACAAGATTCATATTCAAAATACTACGGAAGAATCTAGTTTACTTTTTGTGATTTCAAAATTTTTACAAGAATCATCTTCCATATTTGTGGTTGCACCAAACTTATACAGAGCTCAAATTATTTACGATAAATTATATCAAACTCTTGGAAACAAGCAAGTTGATTTTTTTCCTCAAGACGAATTTATTACAAGCGAAATGTTGGTTTCGTCGGTTGAATTTAAAGTTGAAAGAATTAATACCATCAAAGATATTTTAACAAAAAACAAAAGAATTATCGTTACTCATCTTCCGGGATTGCTAAAACCACAAATGAGATTAGAAGATTGGAAAACCGCCATATTTAGGCTTGTAACAAAAGAGCAACATTCTATATCTAGGTTATCAGAAACACTAATAGAATATGGATATATAAAAGAATACACCGTTGAAAAGCCAGGGGATTTTAGCGTAAGAGGCGGAATCGTTGATATATTTCCTTTTGGAGAAAAACAGCCTTTTCGGATTGATTTCTTTGGAGATCAAATCGAAAAAATTAAAGTGTTTGATATTGAATCACAAAGGTCAATTAGTGTTGTAAATGAAATTACAATCATTCCAATGGTTGAATTCTTTTACGGGGAATCCGGTTTTTTAAAATTACAAAATATTATTTCTTCTAAACTAGAATCAGTATCTTTTTCGGATGAAGCAAAATCAAAAATATTTAGTGATTTAGAATCATTAAGAGAACATAGAGAGTTAGATCGTTTGACAAGGTATATCCCCTTTTTGACCGATACTCACGAAACAATTTTAGATTTTGTTCAGGATAAGTCGGTTTTCTTTTTTGATTACAATCGCATAAAAGAGCAATATTCCACTATGATTGACGATGTTACTGATTGGTATATGACAACCGATGATTATGTTAAAATGGATTTTTCTATGCTTTATAATTTTGATTGCATTCATTACGATCAAGGAGTTTTTTTCGATTTTCTTGAATACAAATATTCTGAAAACTTTGATAAAGCTTTTATCCTTCACGATAGAGATTCTTTTAAGTATGATGGGAATTTAACTTTATTATTTCAAGATTTGAAAGGATATATAAATAAAAAAACAACTATTATTTCTTTTCAGACACTTAAAGCAAGACAAAATTTTCAAGATTTGCTAGATGAAAACAATATTCACTTTCAATTAATTGGCAAGGAAGATTATCTTTTTTCAAATGAAATTAATCTTTTGGTATCTGATGAATATTTTGATTTGTATTCAGATACATTTGAACTTGTTATTATTACAGAACAAACCATACAAAAGAGGCAAACTTCAAAGAAAAAAGGAAGTTATATTTCTGTTTATGAAAATAGTAAAAGACTGTCATCAATTAGTGATTTAAAATTAGGCGATTATATCGTTCATTATGATTATGGAATTGGAAAATTTTTGGAAATAAAAACGATGGAATTAGGAAATACAAAAAACGATTACATTCATATCGAATACCGAGATGGAGACAAACTCTATATCCCAATAGAATCTTTTCAACAAATTCAAAAATATGCAGGAAGCGAAGGGTTTGTTCCGAGATTAAGTAAATTAGGCGGTACAGATTGGGCCAAGACAAAACAAAGAGTTAGATCCAAAGCAAAAGATATTGCAGATAAATTAATTAAATTGTACGCCTTAAGAGAACAAGCTAAAGGCTTTGCATTTCTTCCAAACGACAATTTAGAAGATGATTTTGAAAACGACTTCCCATTTGAAGAGACAAAAGATCAAACTACAGCTATTGAAGAAGTTTTAAATGATATGTCCTCAATTAAGCCCATGGACAGATTGCTTTGTGGAGATGTAGGCTTTGGAAAAACAGAAGTTGCTTTAAGGGCAGCTTTTCGAGCGGTGTTAAATAATAAACAAGTCGCATACCTTGCGCCTACTACCGTATTATCAAAACAACACTTTCACACATTTGTGGATCGAATGGAAAAATATGGAGTTAACGTTGAATTATTAAATAGATTTATAACAAAAAAACATCAAAAAGATATTTTAAATAGACTAAAACTAGGATCAGTAGATGTTTTAATAGGGACTCATCGAATTTTGAGCAAAGACATACTATTTAAAGATTTAGGATTATTAATCATCGATGAAGAACAACGTTTCGGCGTAGAACACAAAGAAATAGTTAAAGAAATGAAAGTAAACGTAGACGTGTTATCTCTGTCTGCCACCCCCATACCAAGAACACTTCAAATGGCCATAATGGGTGTAAAAAACATGTCTTTATTGGAAACGGCTCCAGAAAATAGATATCCAATTCAAACTTACGTTTTAGAACGAAACGATACAATCATTAAAGACGCAATAGAAAGAGAATTATCAAGAAAGGGACAAGTGTTTTATATCTACAATCGAATTGAAGACATTGAAAGAGTGGCCGCCAGAGTTCAAAAATTAGTTCCTGAAGCCAGAATTCAAATAGCCCATGGTCAAATGCACAAATTGAATTTAGAGCGCGTGATAGACGATTTCATTAGTCAAGAAATAGATGTATTAATATCCACAACCATCATTGAAACTGGAATTGATATTCCAAATGCAAATACATTAATTATTCACGACGCAGATCGATTAGGGCTTTCGCAATTATATCAAATTAGAGGCAGAGTTGGAAGAAGTAATCGAATAGCTTATGCATATCTAATGTATCAAAAAAGTAAAGTTTTAACCGAAGAAGCTGAAAAACGTTTAAAAGTTATTAAGGAATTTACAGAATTAGGTAGTGGATTTAAGATTGCTATAAGAGATTTATCTATTCGAGGAGCTGGAGATGTTCTTGGAAGCGAACAATCAGGGTTTATTGATTCGGTTGGAATTGATTTATATATGAAAATTCTTGAAGAAGAAATTCAAATTAAGCAAGGGCTTCCAGAAGATAAGATTACGGTACAAGGAGTTAAAGCAAAGGTATCAAAATTTATTGATGAAGAATACATAGAAGATGATTTTATTAAGATTGAAATGCACAGAAAAATCAATAATATTAAATCATCAAAGGATATAAAAGAATTGCTTAATGAATTTTCAGATCGATTTGGTAAATACGACAACGAACTTGAAATATACATGTATGAAAAATTATTTGAACATTTGACATCAGCCATAAAAATTGAAAAAATTATAGATGGTAAAACAAACGTAACATTAATTGTGTCAGAAGAAGGGACGAAATTACTTGCTGGAGATCGGCTATTTTCTTCGGGTATGGAAGTTTCAAAATTTATTCGATTTGCGTACAAAAAAGATCGAATTCATATTATATTAGACAAAATTAGTTTGGAAAAACATTGGCTATATACAATGGTAAATTTCCTTGAGAAAATTATGACATTTTACAACGAATAAGCAAAAAAAATAAAGCGCAGAAAATACTGCGCTTTTGTTATAAATTAAAAAGAAAAATATCCAAATTGTTTTAAACCAAAATCCAAAATAAGCATTGATAATTATATAATTATATTATATAATAGTATATATATATAAGTGAGTAATTTAGCTCCTAAAGAGGTTGAGACAATATGATGAAAATTATCAAAATTAACAGTCCTTTCATTACTTTGGGACAACTTTTAAAATACACAAATATAATTCAAAATGGAGGAGAAGTTAAATTCTATTTAATGGAAAACGACGTGTTTATTAACGGTGTTTTAGACGTCAGAAGAGGTAAGAAAATTTATCCAGGAGATATTGTAAAAATTAAACCCGATATTACTTTAAAAATCGAGTCAAAATTATGAAAATCAAAAAAATAACCCTAACCAATTTTCGAAATTATCAAAAGCAAACGATAGAGCTTGGTTCGGGTATTAATTTTATAATTGGAGCGAACGGTGAAGGAAAAACTAATTTTTTAGAAGCAATTTATTTTCTCGCCTTAGCAAAATCATATAAAGTCAACGATATTGACACACTTAAATACGGGGAAGATTTTGCAAAAATTCAAGCATCCATTGAAACGAATGATCGATTAGTTGAATTGACAATGATTGTTTCTGAAATGGGGAAAAAAGCATTGATCAACCAACAAGAAATGAAACGATTAAGCGAATACATTGGAAAATTAAATGTCGTTTCTTTTTTGCCAGAAGATATGAATTTAGTAAAAGGGTCTCCAAGAGAAAGAAGATATTTTATAGATTTATTTCTTGGTCAAATTGACAAAAACTACTTAAATAATCTAACAAAATATAAGTATATTTTAAGACAAAGAAATGAACTACTTAAAAAGATAGCCGAAGCTGAGAAAAAAGACGAAGTATTGTTAGATGTTCTCACAGAACAATTGGCAGAATCAGCGTATCTTATTATGGAACGCAGAGTCCAATTTATTCAAGAGATAAATGAATTAGCAAAAAAAATGTACTATAAATTATCTGAAAAAGAAGAATTATTTGAGATTCAATATCAACCTTCAATTCAAGGAGAGAAGATTAACTCGTTTTTAAAATCAAAGTATAAAACAGATATTTACTCGAAAATGACAAATTTCGGCCCACATAGAGATGATTATGATTTTTCTTTAGGAGAATATCTCGCAAAAAATCATGCGTCTCAAGGCGAACAAAGGATGATTGTTTTAGCATTAAATATGGCTCTTGGAGAAATGGTGTTTCTGTTAAAAAAAGAGCGTCCTATTTTTTTATTAGATGATGTCTTTTCCGAATTAGATGCAAAAAGGCAAAATAAATTAATAGATTATTTATTACAATCAAATGAACAAACCATTATTACCACAACGTCAATTAATGAAATTAAAGAAAACATCTTAAAACAAGCTAAAATATTTAAAGTAACACAGGGTTACATCAAGGAGGAAAGACAAAATGGTAAATAACAACTCAAAATATGATGCGAGTAACATTCAAATACTCGAAGGATTAGAAGCTGTTAAAAAAAGACCGGGAATGTATATTGGTACAACCGGGCCAAGAGGATTGCATCATTTGGTATGGGAAATTGTTGATAATGCCGTAGACGAAGCACTAGCCGGCTATGCAAATTCGATTAATGTTGAAATTCTTCCAGGAAATGTGATTTCTGTCAATGACAATGGTCGAGGAATTCCGGTAGATATTCATCCAAAATCCAAAAGGCCAACAGTGGAAACAGTATATACCGTACTTCACGCCGGTGGAAAATTTGATCACAATTCATACAAAGTATCGGGTGGATTACATGGCGTAGGAGCATCGGTTGTTAACGCTCTTAGCGAGTATATGAATTTAGAAATCCATAAAGATGGAAAAATATATACCATTGGATTTGATCACGGATTTGTAAAAAATGAATTGGAATGTATTGGAGACACAGATAAATCCGGGACAATAGTCACGTTTTTAGCAGATCCAGTTGTGTTTCAAGAGTCAAATGTATATGAATATGAAATATTGAGAACAAGAATTCAACAACTTGCTTTTTTAAACAAAGGAATTCAGTTTACAATTACAGATTCTAGAAATCCAGAAAATATAATTCATAAAGATTATCGTTATGAAGGGGGAGTGAAAGAATATGTCGAATTTCTAAACGTAGGGAAAGATAAATTACATGCTAATGTAGCTTATTTTGAAGGAGAACAAGAAGGAATTACCGTTGAAATTGCTATGCAATATAATGATGGATATTCTGCTAATATCTATCCGTTTACTAATAACATTACAAACCCTGAGGGCGGTACTCACGAAGAAGGGTTTAAAATGACGTTAACTAGAATTTTAAACAACTATGGAAAAAGCAATAATATATACAAAAAAGATGAATCCTTGTTGGGCGAAGATACTAGAGAGGGCTTAGTTGCCATAGTATCAGTTAAACATCCCGATCCTCAATTTGAAGGACAAACCAAATCAAAACTTGGATCAAGTGATGCAAGACGAGTTGTTTCAAATATTATGTCAGAAGGATTAGAACGCTTTTTGCTTGAAAATCCAAGTGCCGCAAGAATAATTTTAGAAAAAGCTTTAATGGCTCAAAGGGCAAGAATTGCTGCAAAAAAAGCCAGAGAAGCCACTAGAAGAAAATCCCCTTTAGACTCTTTGGGCTTTGCTTCAAAACTAGCTGATTGCAGAACTAAAGACGCAACAAGAGCAGAAATATACATTGTGGAAGGTGATTCTGCTGGAGGTTCAGCAAAACAAGGCAGAGACTCTGAAAATCAAGCAATTTTACCTTTAAGAGGAAAAGTGTTAAATGTTGAAAAAGCAAGGTTAGATAAAGCGTTACAAAACAAAGAAATATTATCTATGATTCAAGCTTTTGGTACTGGAATCGCAGAAGAATTTCAAATTGAGCAAGCTAGATATCATAAAATAATCATCATGACCGATGCTGATGTCGATGGAGCGCACATTAGAACATTGCTTTTAACCTTCTTCTTTAGATACATGCGTCAATTAATTGAAAAAGGGTATGTATATATAGCTCAACCACCTTTATACAAAATACAACAAGGAAAAACAATAGAATACGCTTATGAAGAAAAAGAATTAGAATTAATTCTTTCCAAAATGAGCGGGAAGCCCACGCTTCAAAGATATAAAGGACTAGGGGAAATGAATCCAGAGCAACTTTGGGAAACAACAATGGATCCACAAACTAGAACCTTGCTTCAAGTGCGGTTAGAAGACGCAATAGAAGCAGATCGTATTTTTTCTATGTTAATGGGTGATGACGTATTAAGTAGAAGAGAATTTATACAAGAAAACGCAGAATATGTGCGTAATTTAGATATATAAGGAGGCCGGCATGGAAGACAATATTAGTGTAGAAAAAGCAATGAATCAAGCAAATAAAGTTATTGAAATTAATATTAACAACGAAATGAAGAACTCTTTTTTAAGTTATGCAATGAGCGTTATCGTGTCAAGAGCCTTGCCAGATGTTAGAGATGGATTGAAACCCGTTCATAGACGAATTTTGTTTGGTATGGAAGAATTAGGAGTTACACCAGATAAACAATTTAAAAAATCGGCAAGAATTGTCGGAGATGTTATGGGTAAGTATCATCCTCATGGTGATACAGCGATTTATGATTCAATGGTAAGAATGGCCCAAGATTTTAGTTATAGGTATCCTCTTGTAAATGGACACGGGAATTTTGGTTCTATTGATGGTGATGGAGCTGCAGCAATGCGGTACACCGAAGCAAGAATGGAAAAAATTACCATTGAAATGTTAAAAGATTTAAAAAAAGATACAGTAGATTTTATTGATAATTATGATGGTTCTGAAAGAGAACCAAAGGTTTTGCCATCAAAAATACCTAATATCCTTGTGAATGGGGCTACAGGAATTGCTGTAGGTATGGCCACAAATATTCCTCCACACAATTTAACAGAAGTTATTGGAGGGTATATTGCTTATATTAAAAATCCCGAAATCACAACGGAAGAGTTAATGGAATATATAAAAGGCCCTGATTTTCCAACAGGAGGAATCATTTTAGGAGTTTCTGGTATTCGAGAAGCTTATGAAACCGGAAGAGGAATTATTCGAGTAAAAGCAAAAACAGATATCATCGAAATGGCATCTGGGAAAAAACAAATTATTATTAAAGAAATTCCATATCAAGTCAATAAAACAACTTTAATTGAAAGAATCGCTGAATTAGCGAAAGATAAAAAAATTGATGGAATTACTGATTTGCGTGACGAATCAAATCGAAACGGAATGAGGGTAGTGATGGAGTTAAGAAGAGATGTTAATCACGAAGTATTCTTAAATAACTTATATAAAAACTCTCAACTTCAAGTTTCATTTGGAATTAATATGCTTGCATTAGTTAATGACAAGCCAGAAACACTACCACTAAAAGATATCATTAGACACTATTTCAATCATCAAACCGAAGTGCTAATTCGTAAAACAAATTTCGATTTAAATAAAGCCGTCCAAAGAGAACATTTATTAAATGGATTTATTAAAGCGTTAGATAACATAGAAGAAGTTATCAAAATCATTCGAGATTCCTATGATGATACTGAACAAAGATTAATGACAATCTTTGAATTAAGCGAAGTTCAAGTAAAAGCTATTTTAGCTATGCAACTTCGAAGATTGTCAGGCTTAGAAAGAGATAAAATTCATTTAGAACTTGAAGAAATTGAAAAAGCCATAACTTACTATAATCAAGTATTATCTAACGTAGAATTACAACATCAAATTTTGATTGATGAAGCAACGGAAATTAATCAAAAATTTGGAGACGAAAGAAGAAGCGAGATTGATCCGTTTGGTGATTATGATATCGAAGACGAAGACTTAATCCCTGTAGAGGAAGTTATCATTGCTGTTACGACCAACGGCTACGTAAAACGAATGAATATCGATGTTTATAAATCACAAAACCGAGGCGGAAGAGGAAAAACAGGAATGAAGATGAACGAAGATGATGTCATTGATTCGATCATCTCAACCTCCACTCATGACTATTTATTATTCTTTACAACTCTTGGAAGAGTATACAAAATTAAAGGGTATAAAGTTCCAAATTACGGACGAAGTTCTAAAGGATTACCTATCGTTAATTTGCTTAATCTTGTTGAAGGAGAAAACCTTGCAGCAATTATGAGTATTAAGAATTTTGATGAAGGATATCTTTTCTTCACAACTGCAAAAGGTATCGTGAAAAGAACGAAAGTATCAGATTTCCAAAACATCAGGACAAACGGTATTCGCGCGATTTCCCTTAAAGATGATGATGCATTACATAACGTTAAATTAACAGACGGTCATAGAGATATCATCATAGGAGCTTCTAATGGAAAAGCCATTCGTTTTAACGAAACGGATGTAAGATATATGGGAAGAAATGCAGCAGGAGTGAAAGGAATTTGGTTATCAAATAACGAAGAAGTGATTGGTGTAACAACCGTAACAGATGAACGAAATGAAGTATTAGCTATAACCGAATTTGGTTATGGAAAAAGAACAATTGTGGATGAATATCGTCTTCAAGGACGAGGAGGTAAAGGCGTTAAAACCATTAACGTTACTGAAAAAAACGGACCTCTAAAAAAATTGATTAGTGTTGTTGGTGATGAAGATTTACTTGTCGTTACAGACAAAGGAATGATTATTCGAGTTCCGATAGATCAAATTGCTCAAACAAAAAGATCTACTCAGGGGGTTCGCATTATCAACTTATTAGATACGCATAAAGTAGCAACAATTGCAATTGTTCCTAAAGAAGAATTATGTGATGAATTTGATGAAAGCACAGAAGATATTCCGTGCGTTCAAGAAGAACCAAAGGAACAACCGGTTCAAATTAACATTGATGAAGTGGCAAAAGGATACAAACAATTCGCAGATCTTAAATTAGAAGATGAAGACAACGAAGAAGAAAATGATGATTCAGATCCGCTTGATGATATTTTAAGCGATAGCTATTAATCGAGGCGATATTATGTTAGATTTAAAAACAATTAAAGATGATACTAAAAAAATAATACAATTACTTAGTAGACGCGGAGGCGATTTTTCGTATCTTTATGATCTTCTTGAAAAAGATCAAAAACGAAGAGTTGCCATTCAAAATGTCGAAATATTAAAAGCGAAGAAAAATGAAGTATCTCGCAATGTTGGAAAGTATAAAAGAGAAGGGTTAGATATTGAACCCATCTTACAAGAAGTTGAAAATTGTTCTTTGGAGATAAAAGCTCTTGATGAAATGATTACTTTATACGATGAAGAAATCAAACAAACATTACTTTTAACACCAAACATTCCAGATGAGTTTATTCCAATTGGAAAAGATGACTCCATGAACAAAGAATTAAAAAAAGTATTCGAGCCAAAAAGGTTTGATTTTCCAATTAAAAGTCACTATGAACTGGGAGAAAGCTTAGACATACTAGACTTCAATAGAGCAAGCAAAATATCTGGAGCCCGATTCGTTATTTATAAAGGAATGGGAGCTAGATTAGAGCGTTGCTTAATTCAAATGATGATGGATTTGCATTCAAATGAACACGGATATACTGAAGTAATGCCACCCTACATTGTCAATGAAGCTTCAATGTATGCAACAGGACAATTTCCAAAATTTAAAGATGATGCTTTTAAATTATATGATGATCGCAATTTATATCTAAATCCAACCGCAGAAGTTCCAACAATTAATTTACATAGAGATGAAATTTTGAATGCAAATTTACTGCCAATTAAATATGTTTCATATACTACAGCTTTTCGTCAAGAGGCAGGTTCTGCCGGACGAGATACAAGGGGAATATTGAGGCAACATCAATTTAATAAAGTTGAATTGATTAAATTTACCAAACCAGAGGAATCAGCTATTGAACTAGAAAAAATGCTTGAAAACTCAGAAAAAGTATTGAAATTACTTGAAATTCCTTATCGAGTCATGGAACTGTGTACTGGAGATTTAGGCTTTTCGATGCGAAAGACATATGATATTGAAGTATGGTTACCCTCAGAAAATAAATATCGAGAAATCGGTTCTATTTCTAATGCAGAAGATTATCAAGCTAGAAGAGCAAACATCAAGTTTAGAAGAGAAAACGACGCTAAACTTGAATATGTACACACTCTAAATGGGTCAGGGTTAGCAGTAGGAAGAACCGTAATTGCTATTATGGAAAATTACCAACAAAAAGATGGGACAATTCTCGTTCCAAAAATACTACAAAGTTATATGGGAATTGACGTTATTAAATAAAAACAAGAGGCTAATTTAAGCCTCTTGTTTTTATTTTAAATTATCTTGAATCTTTTTTAATATTTGGAGGTAGGTTTCTTTTGAAGTATTTCCAGCATTATTAATGAAATCAATTTCAACACCATCATTATGATATCTTGGAATCAAATGCAAATGAAAGTGAAAAACAGTTTGTAATGGTTTTTCAGTATTAATTAATACATTAAGCCCGATAGGATTAAAAGCATTTTTTATTGCATTTGCAATTTTTGGAACCACTCTAAATACATTTGCAGCAACATCTTCGTTAATATCATACAGATTTTTGTAATGTTCTTTTGAAATAATTAAGGTGTGACCTTTTGTTGCTTGAGATATATCTAAAATCGCAATGATTTTATCATCCTCATAAATTTTGTAAGTTGGAATTTCTCCGTTTAAAATTCGACAAAAAACACATTCCATTACGTTTCCTCCTTGTTATACTCTTCTACGAGTAATATTAAGTCTATATAATTTTTAATCCAAAAATTTGGATGTAAAGCCAATAGTTCTTCTCTTTTAATTGACCAGTCTAAGCCGCAAGTTAAAATTCCAGCATTAAATCCTGCAAGAATATCAGAAGAGCTGTCTCCAATCATTATAGCTTCTTGGTGATTAAAACAACTTAATGCTTTATAGATGGATTCTGGATGAGGCTTATGATGAGTTACATCATCTAAACCAATCAATACATCAATCCATTCATCAATTTTAAAATGTTTCAAAGATGGAAGAGCTGAAACACGGAATTTTGTGGTTACAATTCCGATGTGGAAGCCCTTTTTTTTAAAATATTCTAGCATAAAAAGGACACTCGGGTAAATATCAATATATTTAAATTCTAAATCAGTGTATATTTGACGATACGTTTCAATTGCATTTTGAATGATGAATTGATCTTTCGAAATCATTTGAAAGGTTTCAAAAAGAGGAGGGCCTACTAAGGCAATTAATTCTTCTTTTGAAAATACCCTTTTAGGAAGATAAGTTTGTAACGTTAAACGAAATGTTTCAATAATCAAATCATTTGAATCAATTAAAGTACCGTCTAAATCAAAGAGTAATGTATCTATTTTCGCCATAATATCACCAAATTAATTATAACAGAAATTGTGGTTTTTTTGTAAAGTATTTCATTAGACGCTTGAATGAATAGCGTTCTGTTTCTTAGTATGATATAATGAACTAGGTGATTTTGTGAAAAAAACAATGATGATTTTTAATCCAAAAAGCGGTAAACAAAATTTCAAATCCAAATTAGACTACGTCATTAATCGTTTGAAAGACAACGACTATGACGTTGTTGTCTTTGAGACAAAATACCCAGGACAAGCTACTGAATTATCTCAAATTGCTTGTAAAGAACTTTATGAAGTATTAATTATCGTTGGAGGAGATGGGACCTTTAACGAATGTGTCAATGGGCTTATGGATTTTGATGAAAAACCATTTATCGGATATATTCCAGCAGGAACTTGTTGCGATATAGGAACTACTTTAGGAATATCTAGGAACGTTGAAAAAGCATTAACAAATATATTAACCAATAAAACAGTAAAAATGGATGTTGTTAAATCAAATGACAGATATTTTTGTTATGTGTCGGGCAATGGAGCTTTTATTGATATAAGTTATGTTACTGATTCAAAATTAAAAAGAAAAATAGGTTATTTTGCTTACTTAATTAAAGGGGCAGAAGAACTTTTTACAATTCCAAGGATTCGTACTAGAGTCATTCATGATAACGGAGAATTTAAAGGAATATTCTCCTTGATGTTAATCATTAATTCCAAAAGAGTTGCTGGAGTAAATATGATTTATAAGCCAAGTTTAGATGACGGACTCGTTGATGTCGTTTTATATCGTCATTTATTTCCTTTAAACTCAATTATTTATTTTGTTTCATTTTTATTACCGTTTTGGTCAACACCACTTGTGAAACGATTTAAAACAAGTTCATTAAAAATAGTAACAAATACAAAATCTAGATGGAACGTTGATGGAGAATCTGGCGGAGTAGGCAATCAAGATATTAAAGTGTGTAAACAAGCCGTATCGATTATTATTCCAGATAAGGTTCGAAAAAAATATTTTAAAAACCAAAGGAAAAGTGAAGTAAGTGTTTAAAGAAGTTATCGTAGTTGAAGGCATACACGATATGCAACGTCTTCAAAGCATCTACCCAGAGATAGAATGTATTATCACTGGAGGAAGCGAAATAAGTAATAACAGTCTGGATATTATTCAAAAAGTTAGCTTAAATCGAGGAGTTATTTTATTTTTAGATCCTGATTTTCCAGGAAAACAAATAACTAACAAAATAGTAGCTCGCAAAGGAAATTATAAGATTGCGTTTTTAGCTCAAGCCAAAGCGATTAGTAAAAACAAAAAAAAGGTTGGGATTGAACATGCAAGTACTGCAGATATTAAGGAAAGCTTAGACCATTTATTTTCTATTCAGTACCAAATCGAAAATACAGTTACTCTTGAAGATTTAATGCAAAGAAAGCTTGTAAATTATCCAGAATCCGCTATGAAAAGACAAATGATTTGCAATGTGTTAAATCTGCCTATTTGCAATGGAAAAACGTTTTTAAAATTAACAAAGATGCTAAATATTTCAATATCTCAGATAGATGAAGTGATAAAATGAAGAAAATAGGAACACAGTCTGAAGTAGCACAAACAGTAAGAGATAACGAGTTTAGAATCAAAAAACATTATGGACAAAATTTTTTAGTTGATCAAAACATTCTTGAGAACATTATTAAAAGATCAAAAATCACTAAAGAAACATTTGTTATTGAAATCGGTCCTGGGTTTGGGTCTTTAACTGAAAAACTCGTCAAAACCGCAAGTCAAGTATTAGCATATGAAATAGATCGAGATTTAATTCCTATTTTGAATGACAATTTTTGTGATGTTGATAACTTAATTCTAGTTAATGAGGATATCTTAAAAATAGATATCGATAAAGATATTGAAAAATACATAAAAAACGAAGAAGATATTGTTGTAATTAGCAATCTTCCTTACTACATTACGACGCCAATCTTAATGAAGTTTCTTGAAACATCAAAAAGAGTAAAAAAATTGGTATTAATGATGCAGTATGAGGTCGCAAAAAGAATCACTTCAGCTCCAAATACAAAAGATTACAACGCGCTTAGTGTTGTCATACAGTATCGCGCTCATACTTCGATTTTGTTTAAAGTTCCAAAAACGGTATTTATTCCAGCTCCAAACGTTGATTCGGCTGTAATTTTAGTAGAATTAAAGAATGATGAAGAAAAATTCAAAATAGATGAATCTTTCTTTTTTGCTTTTGTTCATTTTGCTTTTGCGCAAAGAAGAAAAACACTTATCAATAATTTGCTTCAAGGTTATCCAAATCAAAACAGAATTTATTTTGAAGCATTGCTGACAAACCAAAAACTAAATTTAACCGTTCGGGCAGAAGCTCTCTCTTTAGAGCAATTGCTTGAGCTTGCAAACGCTCTTCAATTAGATGAAAAATAATTAGTAGAAGAAAAAAAATGCTATTGAGCTTTTTTTCTTCTTTTTTTATCTTTCCTATGATATTATTTAGTGTGTAACAGTTTACATAAAAAGGAGATTGTTCTAATGTATAAAAAAATTATCATACTTATGATGATGTTTAGTGCCACAATCGCACTTATAGGGTGTGATCAAACAACTACAACAACAACTTCATCGGATATAACTACAACAACAACGTCGTCTTCGTTAACTTCAACTTCATCTACAACAGTATCCTCGGGAGTTACTACAAGTTTGATTGACTTAATTCCTACAGAATGTCAACAGTTAGAAATAACTGATGGTTGGGTTCCTGTTTGGTGTGACGAATTTAGTTATACGGGAGGAATTGATTTGACAAAATGGAGTTACCAAACCGGTGGTGGAGGTTATGGAAATAATGAATTACAATATTACACAGATCGAGAAGAAAATTTATATGTAGATGGGAATAATTTGCTTATTAAAGCTCTATATGAAGACTATGAATACTATGAATATACTTCGGCAAAGATTTGGACTGTTAATACTGAAAGTTGGAAATACGGTAAATTTGAGATGAGAGCTATGATTCCTTATGGGACCGGTACTTGGCCTGCTTTTTGGATGATGCCTAGCACTTTTAAATATGGCGGGTGGCCAGATAGTGGAGAAATTGATATCATGGAACACGTAGGATATGATATGAATGTTGTCCATGGTACCATTCATACTGAACGTTTTGCGGGTTCAAATGGTAGAGGAGGAAGTACAACATCACTAATAACTGATGGAACAATTACTTCGATCGATGTTGCAAACGAATTTCATACCTATGGAATCATTTGGGATGAAACAAGCATTACTTGGTACTATGATGGTTATGAATTTGCAAGCGTAGGATACAATCCATATTTGACAGGGACTACTTCGTACGATACAACAGTTGACTGGCCTTTTGATCAATCTTTTTACTTGATATTAAACTTAGCAATTGGTGGAAATTGGGGCGGAGTTGAAGGAGTAGATGCCTTGATATTTCCTGCGACCTATACCATAGATTATGTTAGAGTATATCAACAGGATTATATAACAGGAGACACTTCTTCCCCGGGCGTTATCTCAAATCCTCAAGTATTTAATGTTAGTGGAAAACACGCGTATTTAATATGGGACGAAGCACAAGACGATAAAAATATTAAATTGTATGAAGTGTATGTGAACAACGTCTTGTTTGATAAAACCTCTGTTCCAGGAGTTTTATTTACAAATTTAATAGAAGATTCAGATAATTATATAAAGATTATTGCTATGGATTACTCCGGTAAGTTTTCTGATATTTTTGAAACCGTTATTACAACGTAAATAATTTCTTTAAGTAAAAATCTTTTCTGTTGACCATGAAAACTTAATACTTTTTAGATGTAGCGATTGTATTTTTCGCTACATCTTTTATTTAAAGAAGATTGAATAGTTGTTTATAAATTTTAAAATATAATATTGGGGCAAAAAAATGATTACTCATTAATTTAGTACTCATGATATAATTGTGTTTGTAGTAAGACAAGGAAGTAATACTAGATCGAAAAAGTAGGAGAACGCATATGAAAAAATTGATTGAAGTAGACAATGAAATTGCATTACTAATTCACAAAGAGCTAGAAAGACAACAATCTCATATCGAATTAATCGCATCAGAAAACTTTGTTTCTGAAGCAGTTTTGAGTGCAGATGGAAGTGTGTTGACAAATAAATACGCTGAAGGATATCCCGGCAAAAGATATTATGGAGGTTGTGAATTTGTTGATGAAGTTGAAACACTCGCTAGAGATAGGGTAAAAGAATTATTTAAAGTAAAATTCGCAAATGTTCAAGCGCATTCTGGATCAACTGCAAATATGGCGGCTTATCGAGCTGTATTAGAGGCAGGAGACATAGTTATGGGAATGGCTCTTGATCAGGGGGGACATTTAACACATGGACATCCCCTTAATTTTAGTGGAATTGATTATGAATTTCATCCTTATTTTGTGAATAAGAACACCGAAATGATAGATTATGATGATCTAGCAAGACAAGCATTAGAAATAAAACCAAAATTAATTGTCGCAGGCGCAAGTGCATACCCAAGAACATTAGATTTCAAACGCTTTAGAGAAATCGCAGATTCTGTTGGAGCATTATTGATGGTTGATATGGCCCATATTGCAGGGCTTGTTGCAGCTAAGCTTCATCCAAATCCTTGTGAAGTTGCGGATATTGTTACTTCCACAACACATAAAACATTACGAGGGCCTCGAGGTGGAATTATTCTTACGAATAACGAAGAGATTGCAAAAAAAGTTGATAAAGTGATATTTCCCGGAATTCAAGGCGGACCTTTAATGCATATTATTGCAGCAAAAGCAGTCGCTTTTAAAGAAGCGTTGACCGAAGAATTTAATGAATATCAAAGACAAGTAGTTAAAAATGCTAAAGCATTTGCAAATAAATTTATGGAATTAGGATACCACGTGGTGTCTCAAGGTACCGATAATCACTTATTATTATTAGATGTTTTATCAAAAACGAATTTAACAGGTAAAAAGGCTGAAAATTTACTGGATAGTGTCAATATAACTTGTAATAAGAATACGATTCCTTATGACACTCAAAAACCATTTATTGCTAGCGGAATTAGACTTGGAACCCCGGCGATGACTACAAGAGGCTTTAACGAAACTGACTTTGAAGAGGTCGCAATTTTGATTGATAATGCATTAAGCAATCCAACAAATATCGAGATTTTAACAGACGTGATAAGACGAGTAAAAATACTTACTGATAACCACCCATTACCATATCAAAATGAATAAAATTCTTGTTTGCATTGAAGATGGATTGCTTAGCATTCGAATAAACCGATTACTGACAGATAAAAGAATTTCATTTGATTTGGTAAAGCATCCAATCAAAAAAGAAGATTTGATGAGATATAGTACTTTAGTAGTTCATTCTTCCTACAGATTGATAGGACTTCATCCATTTATTGAAAATCTATTAATTTTAAATGTGATTCCAATTATATATATTTCTATGAATTCAGGATCGGGAAATTTTCACAAATTTATGAATCACCCTAATTTTATGCAAATCGAAGAATTAAAAATGGATATTGAACTGCCACTAGTTCTTTCTCTTTTTTCGAAGAGATTGAACGAAACCGAAAAACTGATTCAAGAAAACAAAAAATTGTCTTCACAACTTTTAACAGAAAAGATTATGAGTAAATGTAAGAAATACCTTATGAGTTTAGGGCTTTCAGAGAATGAATCCCATCAAAAAATTATTCAGATTGCTATGAATAACCAAATAAGTAAGTATGATGCTTGTGGCTTTATTTTAAAAGAAAAAAAGATAAAAGATATTGATTAATATTAGAAACCGAGTATAATGAACCCTAAATATAAAAGACAATGGCGTCTTTTAAAAACGAAAGGTTGTAACGGGCTTAAGAGTGCGTTTGCATTGTCTTCAGGCGTTATAAGAAAAGAAAAATGATTAAAAGGACAAAAGAAGAAATTTTAAGAAATGCTTTAGAAGAAAACGTTAGATACATTCGATTAATGTTTACTGACATTAATGGAACCATTAAAAGCGTTGAAGTACCTGTAGGAAGATTGGAAACAGCACTAGATGGAAAAGTAATGTTTGATGGATCTTCTATAGAGGGTTTTGTTAGAATTATGGAAGCGGACATGTATTTGCGCCCAGATTATAATACGTGGTTAATTCTTAACTGGGAAGAAACGACATATGGAAAAGTTGCTAGACTTATTTGTGATGTTTATACTCCAAATGGAAAAGCATCTGATGCAGATCCAAGATCAAATTTAAAACGAGTAGCTTTAAAAATGAAAAAATTAGGTTTTTCTACATTGAACATCGGATTTGAACCAGAATTTTTCCTTTTTAAACTAGATGAAAAAGGCGAAATTACAATGGATGTTACTGATAATGGTGGATATTTTGATTTATCACCAATGGATGGTGCTGGAGACTGCAGAAGAGATATTGTTTTGGAATTAGAACGAATTGGATTTACAATGGAGGCTTCTCATCATGAAGTGGCCCCAGGACAAAACGAAATTAACTTTCAATTTTCAAATATTGTTGAAGCGTGTGATAATGTACAAACATTTAAGTTGGTTGTAAAAAACATCGCAAGAAGACATGGTCTTCATGCGACGTTTATGCCAAAACCGATTGCTAAAATAAACGGATCTGGAATGCATACAAATTGTTCTTTAGCTGATTTAGATGGAAACAATGCATTTTATGATTCTAAAGATCCAATGGGGCTAAGTCTTATTTGTCGTCAATGGTTAACTGGAATTTTAACACATTCTAGAAGTTTTTGTGCTATAACCAATCCTACAGTTAATTCTTACAAACGATTGGTTCCAGGATATGAAGCTCCTTGTTATGTGTCTTGGTCTGAACACAATAGGAGTGTAATGGTACGAATTCCTGCCACAAGAGGTTTAACAACCAGAACTGAAATTAGAAGTGTTGATACTTCTTCGAATCCTTATTTAGCTATGGCAGTTATTTTAGCAGCTGGATTAGATGGAATTGAAAACAATCTTCCACTTATTGGGCCTGTAAATGAAAACCTATTCGAAAAGACGGCAGAAGAAAGAAAAGCACTTGGTGTTAAAAATTTACCAGATAATTTAAAGGAAGCACTAGATGTTTTAAAAGAAGACGATTTGATTAAAGAAGCTTTAGGCAACCATATTTTTGAAAAATTTGTTGAATTAAAAACGAGAGAATGGGACGAATTTAGAAGCGCGGTTACAGAGTGGGAAATTAAAAGATACATAAAAGTAATCTAAAAATATAAGATGCTCTTCATTTTTTGAAAAGCATCTTTTTTACTTTATCATATTCATGATATAATGATTCAATAGGGGTGATATAATGACTTATAAATCGAAGTTTGCGAATGCAGATATTGATTTACTATTTGATGCCATTTTACTGTTAAAAGAAAAAGACGAATGTTATCGTTTTTTTGAGGATTTATGTACGATAAACGAGCTTCAAGAAATGGGGCAAAGAATTAAAGTCGCAAAAATGTTGCATGCAAAAATCCCTTATCAAATGATTGAATCTGAAACCCACGCATCTTCTGCAACGATTAGCCGAGTAAATAAATCTTTATTGTATGGAGCAGATGGCTATCATTACATCTTAAAAAAATTAGAAACCAAATAGTTATATAAAAAAGCGAAAATTAAAGTCTTTTCGCTTTTTTTAATAGATAATTTTTATTTTTATAAAGAAATAAACTTTTTTAAATCTTCTACAGTAAAAAAGTAATTTTTTTTGCAAAATTCACAGGTAATTTCAATTGGTTCGTTTTGCTTAATCATGTCTTCTATCTCGGATTTTCCGAGCGAAAAAATCCCTTTAGCAAATCGTTCTTGGTTGCAATCACAAATGTACTGAAGATTCATAGTTTCCATAAATTCGTGATTTCCTTTCGTGATTTCCTTTACGATTTCCTCCGGAGTAAATCCTGATTGAATTAAACTGCTGATTGATTTCATAGATAAAATATTAGTTTCTATCGTTTGGATAATTTCATCGGTTGCACCAGGTAAGACCTGAAGAATAAAGCCTCCACTTGCTAGAACGGAGTTATCATCATTTACCAATACTCCAAGGCCGACTGAAGATGGAATTTGTTCGCTCACCATAAAATAATAGGTAAAATCATCTCCTATTTCTCCGGTTTGTAATTTAGCACTAGATGTAAATAGTTCTTTGACTTTTAAATCTTTAGTTATGCGAATAAACCCATTAGTACCAACTACATAACCAACGGCCAATTTGTCTTCTTTAGTTGATGCATGTACATGAGGGTTTGTAATGAAACCTTTAACTTCTCCTTGAGCATTTGCTTTAGTGATGATTTTTCCAACCGGACCACTGCCATCAATTTGAATCAATAGCGTTTGATTTTCTTTAGACATTGCTCCCATGATAACTGAAGCAGTTAAAACTCTGCCAAATGCCGCTGTAGCAGCTGGCTATGAATCGTGAATTTTTCTCGCTTTTTCAACTAAATCAGTTGTTTTTGCAACGTAAATTCTCGCCATTCCATCAAAAGCAATCGCCTTTACTAAATAGTCTTGCATAATCATCACTTCCTGAAAAGTATTATATCATATTCCTATAATATTCAAATTGTTTTGTTTTTTATGAGAGCCTATTATATAATCATAATGAAAGTAGTTGATGGTATGAAATGGAAAATTGGAAACGTTGAGATTGCAAATCAAGTTGTGGTTGCTCCAATGGCTGGAGTAACAAATCAAGCGTTTCGATTAATTGTTAAAGAATTTGGTGCAGGATTAATTTACACTGAAATGATTTCAGATAAAGGGTTAGGATATAATAATCAAAAAACACTTGGAATGCTTTCAATAACCGATGAAGAAAAACCCATTTCTTTACAAATTTTTGGAAGTGACGTATCTAGTTTGGTAGAAGCCGCTAAAAGAATTGATATAGAAACCAATGCAGATATTATTGATATTAATATGGGATGTCCTGTCACAAAAGTTATTAAATCAGATTCGGGATCAAAGTTGTTGTTAGAACCTTTAAAAGTATATGAAATCGTATCTTCTATTGTTGCTTCGGTATCAAAACCGGTCACCGTAAAAATAAGAAGTGGATGGGATTTATCAAACGTGAATGCAGTAGAAGTTGCTAAGCAAATTGAAAGAGCAGGAGCTAGTGCAATCGCAATTCATGGAAGAACCAAAAGTCAAATGTATTCAGGAGAAGCAAACTGGGATATTATTAGACAAGTAAAAGAAGCGGTTAACATTCCCGTAATTGGGAATGGAGACATTTTAACTCCATACGATGCTTTGAAAATGTTAGAAGAAACAAAATGTGATGCAGTTATGATTGGAAGAGGAATTCTAGGTAACCCATGGATTATTAAACAAACAGTCGATTATTTAGAAACCGGAGTATTTAATGAAACGATTTTAGTCGAAGAGAAAAAAGAATGGTTATTTAAACATTTCGAAAAACTAATTCAACTAAAAGGGGAAAAAATAGCGGTTTTAGAAATGAGAAGTCATGGGCCTTGGTATTTAAAAGGGCTTAAGAACGCCTCGCTTACAAAAAATAAAATTGCAAATGCAAAAACAGAAAAAGAATTACGAAAAATACTAAATGAATTTTTTTCCGAATTAACTTAAATTAAAAAGCTCATTAGCAGACGCTAATGAGCTTTACCAATAAAAAAGGAACGTTTTTGGTTTACATAAATAGAGTTATTTGATATATTCTGAGTACTTCAAGTATTGAGATTCGTTTAATTCAACTGTGAAAAAAATTCCTTCATTTAGATATTCTGTTTCTAGTATATTTGCATTTTCTTTCAAAAAATTATAAATTTGACCTTTGTCAAATGGTAGAAGCATATGTACCTTATGAATATTAGGAAATAATGTTTTATTCATTAGTTCAAGCAATCGATCAAGATATATGTTTTTTAAAGCACTAACATAAATTGAAGGTTGAGTTTCTATAATAGGTAAGTCTTGACATAAGTCAATTTTATTATAAACATAAATCAACGGAATGTTTTCAATCCCCATTTCTTTTAAAACGAATTTGACTACTTCAATTTGTTTTAAAAAATGCGGGTTAGATAAGTCAATGACGTGAAGAATTAGAGACGCTTCTTTAATTTCTTCTAAAGTAGATTTAAAAGCTTCTATTAAATGATGTGGCAATTTTGAGATAAAACCCACGGTATCTGTTATTAAAAAAGAGTGATTATTTTCAAGCGTTATGTTTCTTGTTTGTGTTTCTAAAGTAGCAAATAACATATCTTTTTCAAACACGTATTTCTCTTGATTTACAATTGAAAACGAAAGAAGAGTGTTCATTAAAGTAGATTTTCCTGAATTAGTATATCCTGTCAATGCAACGGTTGGGATATCGGTTTTCTTCCGTTTTTCTCTTTGAGTTCTTCTAATAACAACCGCTTCTTTTAATTCGTGTTTTAATCTTGTAATATTATCTCTCAATAATCTTCGATCCAATTCTAATTGTTGTTCTCCGGGTCCTTTAGATCCTGTTCCACTTTTTTGCCTTGATAATGATTTGTATAAACCAATAACTCTTGGTAACATATACATGGATTGGGCTAATTCGACTTGCAACATTGCTTCTTTTGTTTTAGCTCTACTAGCAAAAATATCTAAGATTAGAATTGTTCGATCAATTACTTTAATTTCCAAAGCCTTTTCTAGATTTCGAATATGGCTAGGGCTTAATTCGTCATCAAAAACCACTACATTTGCATCTAAAGTGGTTATTAATTGTTTTAGTTCTTCAACTTTGCCTTTTCCAATATAAAAATTAGCAGTTGGAGAATCTGCTTTTTGAGTTAAAATAGACAATACTTCAATGTTACATGCTTCAGCTAAATTCTTTAATTCTTCCATTGAATCTTGAAACTCTTGGCGAAACCCGATATCTAAACCTACTAAAATTGCTTTTTCCATATTATCACCTTATCCATATTATATATCAAACTATTAGATATACCTAACAAATCAAAAAAAATAATCTATAAAAAAAACTTCAAATATGATATAATAAATCAACCATTTAGGAAAAATGAGGTACTCAAATGGAAGACAAAAAAAATAGACGCAAAGAGAGAATGAAAAATTTTTCTAATAAGTTTCACGCTTATATTGAAGAAACGTTTTCGAGTAAGAAAAAAACTTTTTTACTTATTGCTTTTCTTGTTTTTACTGTTTTGTTTGTCATTGACATCTTAATTATTTTAATTAACAATAGTTTCTATAACAATTTTTCTGATGATGTTATCCAATATTATAGTATTATGTGTGACTTTATTGCTCAAGTAAAAGATGGGACGATTTCATGGTTTAATCTAAATAATTATTTAGGAGCATCTATTTTCTCGGATGTATATTATGTTCCGTTAGATATTTTCACATTCATTACCTTTATTTTTAGCTATGTGATGCCTACTGAAATTGCCTATTCAACAACTGAATTGATAAAAATATTAGCAGGAGTTCTAATTTTCGCCTATTATTTTTCTTTACAAGGAATGAAAAATAGAACCATTTTTTGGATGAGTATGATTTATTTTATTAGCGGTGGAACAGTAAGTTTTATGGCGTTCCCTGTCTTTTTATCAATGGTTTTCTATTTACCATTAAGTTTGGTCGTCATTCACTTCTTTTTCCACAAAAAAAGATGGATTGTCCCGCTCTTTACTATGGCACTAATCTTTTATGATTTTTACCTCGGCTACACTGTTTTGGCTTTTATTAGTGTTATGTTCTTGGTTGAATATTTTAAAAGACCTAATTTTAGGCTGCTTAATTTTATCAAAGAAGGAATCTTGTTTTTAGGATTATTGTTGCTGGGAGTAGCGATGTCTTTGGTGATTTTATATCCTTCTGTTCTATACATTCTTCAAGACACTTATAGACCGGAAGGAACTTTTGATCCAGTTTTGTTTAATTTTGGCCCAATTGAAATTGAATTATTTCAGCCAGAGATTTATATACGTATGTTAGCCAAGATTTTTACTGAGCAAAAACCAATTGGATTTTATGGATTTACAGATGATTATAAAATAGAACACGTTTCATTGTATATTTCTATTATTGGGTTTGCTTATATGTCCTATATCTTTTTTATGAGAGGAAGAATTAGCAAAGTTTATAAAACCACGCTTGTCGTTGGATTAGTCTTTATGATTTTCCCTATTTTTTCTCGAATATTCTCAGGAACTCCCGATTTTCCTTACACTCGATGGATAAATATGTTCCCAATAGTTATGATTATGATTTTAGCGCATGTATTTGATGAATTTGGATTTGAAAAAGTAAAAATGAAATATTTTACGATTTCTCTTGCCTGCATGTTTATAGCCGACGCTTTATTAATTATCTATTACATCAAAAAACTTAGCTTAGACGTTACTTATATTTCAAGAGACGTATTAACGGCGGATACCATTTTAATGGGAGTAGCCGGAATTGTAATGATTTTAATTCTAATTTTTGGATGGATGAAAAAACATAAGTATATTAAATGGTTGTTTTGGATGGAGTTTGCAATAGGAATAGTGTATATCTATTCTGGACCTTTTTCCATTCCCAATAAAATTGATTCTTTTCAAACCATGAACTCTATTGATGAATATTTAAATGAAGTTTTAGATCAAGACGAATTTTATCGAGTTTATGTGGATCTTGAAAGGTTTGATGTTGAAAAGTTTAATTTTAATCGTATGACATCTTTTCCAACAAACACTGAAATATTTCATTCTTGGTCTGACAAAGAAACAAATCTTATAGGTTATCTTTTGTTTAACACTTGGGAATATCAAACAAAAGAGAAATTAGAAATTCAAGCAATTTATTTAAATCAATTCTTAGGATATAAATATATTCTAGTTAACTCGAACACTCCATACTACTTTGATAGCGAGTTCTATCAATTAAAATATGCAAATACGGAATATCAATTATATGAAATTCTTAATTCGAAACCATTTCAAGTTTATGAATCGTATGCTGTAAACAGTGAGTATACTGAAAAATATTACAATGATTTGCAGTCTCAAAAGATATTATTAGTAAGCGCTCTAATTGATGCAGAAACTTACGATACTGAGCTTTTAAATTTAAACAATTATGAATTGGATGGAAAGGTTGCACAACGAGCTATAACGGCATACAGCACAATAGACTCGGCTGAAGCAATCGTTACAGAAGGAATTGCGAGCGATATCGAAAGAATATTTTACCAATATGACAACGAAGAAATGGGAGTTAATTTTGACCAAGGAGCAATCTATATTAAAGTAAGTGGTTTAAATATTAATTCTTATGGTGAAGTATTTATGGAATTTGCTGATGGAGATAGAAAAGCTTGTGAGATACAACCAGACCAAGCTCATCAAGTTAAATGTGAATTTTGGGAAGAACCCGCTTACATCTATTTTGAAGCTACGGAAGATTTTAATTCTTCGAAAACGCTAATCTATCGTTCTGAACGAGCCATAGATGGAGCCGCTTATTTAGTATATGATTTTTCAGATGCATTAATATCAGATAGTGGATTATTGAATTATCAAATTAGAAATCGAAATAATAATTTACATAAAACTTTTCTAGCGTTTGATCGAGTGTTTGCGGTAGATGATTTTGGAAACGAAATAGAAAGTTATCCAGGATATTATTATTTTGAATCTGCACCAAATGTATTGTATGTTTTTAAGACAGGCGATATGTACTCACAACCAGATTTATTTAATTTATCTCTAGATTATTCTTTTGATGATTTAAGTGATTATAGAGATATGATAGCATCGTCATTGAGTGAAAACGAATCATTAACGATAGCTCATAGTAAAATTAATCTAAGTTATGACCGAATCAGCGTATCAACTTATGATCAACTTATCGTTATCCCAGTTGCTTATTCTGAAGAATGGGTTTTCACTTCCGAAACGAAGTACGAAACACTAAGCGCAAGCGGAGGATTCTTAGGGATTATTATTCCTGAAGGAGTAAACAGTATAGATATTCAATTAAAGTTTGTACCAAAAGGGCTAAAACTTGGTGCATTAGGTTCTCTTGCAGGAATTTTAATCTATGGAGCAATATTTATTCCTACTTGCTTAATTGAAAGAAACAAAAAGAAATCTAAAACGATTTTGGAGATGAATAAAGATGAAGCGAATAACGATTATAGTTCCCTCATATAATGAAGAGAAAAATGTTTTACCTTTCTATGAAGAAATTAACAAATATTTAGATTATTCAAAATATCAATTTGAAATTCTTTATATTAATGATGGTTCTAAAGATAACACCCTTTCTGAAATTAAAAAATTAAGAGCAAAAGATGAAAATATAAAATTCATCAGTTTTTCTAGAAACTTTGGAAAAGAGTCTGCAATGCACGCTGGATTAGAACATTCTAAATCAAGTGACGCAGTCATCATTATTGATTGTGATCTTCAACAACCTCCGGCTTTAATTCCAGAAATGCTTTCTTTTTATGAAGAAGGATACAAAATAGTTTATACAAAAGGAAAAACACGCAAAGGAGAGCCTAAATTAAGAACATTCTTTGCCAATTGGTTTTACCGAATCTATAATTCGCATACAGAAATGCCACTTGATAACGGAGCCAAGGATTTTCAATTATTAGATAAAGTGGTAGTGGAAGCATTTTTAAAGTTAAACGATAACTATCGTTTTGTCAAAGGAATATTTTCTTGGGTTGGGTATCCAAGAAAATGTTTAGAGTATGATTTTATTCCGAGAGTGAACGGATCAAGTAGTTGGAGTTTTAAATCATTATTTAAATATGCTTTTAATGGTATGAACCAATTTTCTACTATTTTAATCATTTTGCCTGTTTTTGTTTTATTTGCTAGCGTGATAGTATTGATTGGAGTTGCCTTGCTTTATGCTTTCTCTGTTTTTTCCACGTCAGAGTTTATTTTAGGATTATTAAGCGGGTTTATATTGCTTGTATTTGGGCTTGTTAGTTATGGTGTTTTCTATTTGTTATATCAAATGAGAAGACAATTATTAAACAGACCTATTTATTTGGTGGAAGAAACTTCGGAGGAATAAGAAATTGAGGAAATTGATTTTATTTATTAAAGAGAAATTTTTAACTAAAAAATTCTTAACATTTGGTATTATCGGTGTTATAAACACCGTAATTCATTTGTTAATTTATGGAGTATTTTATAATAAACTATCTGCAGGAGCGTTTTGGTCTTTTTCGGTTGCATTTGTATCGGCTTCAATTTTTTCCTATTTTGCAAATGCAATTTTTACTTTTAAGCCAAAAAACAAATCTACAATGCAATTTTCTGTGGTAATGCTAGTTTTTTTAATTAGATGGCTTCTTGGCAGTGGCTTAACTGTAGGCTTTGATTTAATTATCATTAATGTGTTTCATATTGATTATATTCTTTATCCACTTGCAACGTATATTGCACCATTTTTTGGATCTGCATTATTAATTCCGGTAGCGTATTTTACGTTAGATTATGTTTTTAAGAAGACGGATATAAAAAAAAATAAATAATACCAATCTTACCTTTTCAAATAACAAATAATCGGTTAAAATAGAATTAAGATTCATTGAAAGAAGGGATATTATGGAAAACTTTAGTTTAGCGGTAACTATTACTTACCTTTACGCCATTTTTTTACTGACATTAAGAGTAAAAATAAGCCATATTACCATACGCCCTTTTAAAATACTTTTTATTTTTCTTATAGGGTTAGACTTTACTTTATTTATTGTGAATCTTGGAGATTCTTTTACATTAATAACTCAAATTGTCATTTTATTACCAATTCCTTATTTGCTAGCAATGCTTTATTTTAATGAGCTTACTTTTCTTTTTAAAAAGTTAAAGTTAACGAAAGTTAAAAGCCAAAGATCATCTAAAATCAATAATGATTTAGCGGATAAATTGTTAGAAACAGTAGAGTTTCTTTCAAATCGCAAAATAGGCGCTTTAATTACGATTGAAAGAGGAATTAACTTATCTGCTTTTATTAGCAAAGCGTTAATGGTAAATGCTCCAGTCACAAGCGAATTGCTTGCATCCATTTTTATTCCAACAACACCTCTTCATGATGGAGCGGTTATAATAAGAGGAAATTCAATCTTATGTGCTAAAGCTTATTATCCTTCTACTGAAAGAACCGATCTTCCGTTGCATTTGGGAACAAGACATCGCGCAGCAATCGGAATAAGCGAACAAAGCGACGCGTTAACAATCGTGGTTTCTGAAGAAACGGGATACATAAGCGTTACTATAAATAGACAAATTGATTATAATGTTAGCAGGGAAACACTCAATCTCTATTTTGAAAAATATTTAAAAATATTGTAAAGTGCGCAAGCACTTTTCTTTTTTTCTCACATAGTAATTTTTTTGATAGTATGATATAATTTGATGAGAAAGATCTTGATTTGAGGTGATATTTTGGAACAATTCGATGTGCTTGTAATTGGTGGAGACATCACTTCTTTAATTGCGGCACTTTTTTTAGCGAGAAAAATGAGAAATGTGTCCATAATATTAGATGAGAAACAAGAACAAGACGGCTTTGAAATCACGAACATTACTGATCCGGAAAATAATAAGTATCACTTTAAATACCAAAGAGATAATATAATTACTTCTTTAGAATCTGGGTTGCTTTATAAATATTTAGAAGTTCTTGGATTGAATAATGATTTAAAAGGAATAAAATCCGAATATGAAATGATAATTGAATTGGACGATTCCGTTCGCAAGAGATTTCATTCTTTCGAACAATTTCGAGTCTATTTGGTAAGATATTATCCAAAGCAAAGGGATAATATCCATCGATTTTTTAAAGATTTAGAACGTCACTATTTGAATTTTGTTACTCAACAAGAAAGCATGCTTGTTAACACGGATTATACATTAACGTCTCTTATGATTGAATGGGGAGACTATAGCTTAAATGATTTATTAGAAAAATATTTTACGGATTTAGAATTAGTGAATGAGTTTATATTAAATAACCAAGTAAACGGATTAGAGCCTGAATCCATAAATAGTTATAATTTTTTTATGAATTATTTTTTAGGACTGAAACACGGGTTTTATTATTTAAATCAAAGTATTGATGAAATCAGAAAACTATTGATTTCTAAACTATTAATTATTAATCCTAATATTTTTCAAAAGCGAAAAATTAAACACTATATCTACGACGAATCTAAAAAAGTAACACATCTTATCGATTCAGAAAACAAAGAAGTTACCGCAAAATATTTTGTAATTAATCAAAATCCAAAACAGTTTTATCAAACCTATTTTTCTGACTTTACGGAAGAAATTGATACCATTAGTAAGTTCTATCCTAATCTAGACAGTACTCAAATGGTGAATACACTTTATATCGCTCTTAATCAAAAGCCACAAAACATTGGCATGATTGAAAAATCGTACTTTTTCAAAAATGACAGCCAATCAAAAGGAAAAATTATTCGTCTTTATAATTACAAATTATTTGGCAAAGATTCCTCTTCAGCGAAGTCTGGGACAATTTGTTTGGATTATACATACGATAACGAAAACCCCACTACACAAGACGAGTTACTTAAGCGTCTTTACAAAGTTTTTCCTAAAATGAAAAAAACGATTGTTGGTATTCGTGAAGGAAAACCAAGACAATATCTATCAATGTTAAGCGAAATGTCGGTTCGAAAAGGACTTTCCATTAATGAGCAAATAGCTATAGAGGCAGCTGAGCATATTCAAATTGTGGATAATCTATATGTTACCGGAAAATGGTTAAGACCTGAAGCTGGAATATTTGGCGTTATTCATTCAGGTATTGTTATGGGAGATAAAATAGAAGAAAGATTATATTATGGAGAAGATGATGATTCGTTCTATTATTTGACAAACGACGAAATTATGATGATGATTCGTCATAATTACGGAAAAATTTTATTAGGAAATTCGGAAATTCATGTTAATTTTCACGTAGGTAAAAGTAATTATTTTGTGCGAACAAAAGGCAAAAACATTACACTTCATCATGGAGTTTACAGCAACCCAGATTTGTCTATTTACACTACAAATGATAAATTATCAAATTTGTTATTAAAGAAAACAACATTTGAAGAAGTGCTTAAACAAGGTGGTCTAAAATATACTGGAAGCACAGAATTATTGTATCAAGCAATTCCTGCGTTTAACTTAGATGATTATGAAGAGTATGATAATTCGTATCAAGCACAAAACAAAATCAAGTATTTAGGTGTAAAATTTTTATTTGCTCATTTACTTGTTTTTTCGATAGTCGCTTTTCTAAGTAATTATCTAAATATGATTTGGTTAATTCCTTTTGCTTTTGGATTATCTATTTTAATTACTTTATTAAAATTTCGCATTTTTCACAAAATTTCGTGGTTTGAATATTTAATGAATTTTATATATTTAACAACATTGTTTATGGCAATATTCTGGCCAGCATTTAATCAATTGAAAAGCGACGATCCTTTTCTTGGGATTATTGGATTTGTTTTTTTAATTTCTGGAATGATAAGTAAACCAATCGTCTATGACTTCCATCAATTTGATTATCGTAAAGATTATGCTAACACGGTTCTATTTAAAGTAATCAATAATGGGTTAACTTTGGTTTGGGCCCTAATCTTTCTAGGAATTTTAGGCGGAACTTATGTAACCGGAGAAAGATATGTATCAGTTTTATATAATCTTGTTTTTCTAGGCATTTTTTTAACATATTATTATCCAATTATGTATATAAAGACGAACATAAAAAAATAACTTTAGTGAGAAAGGGCTGAATTTATGAACGACAACTTAATTTATTGCTCTTTAGGACTTCTTGTTTTGCTGATGACACTCAGTTCAATAATTTATCATAAATTTCGATTGTGGAAATTAATTCTAATATTTCTATTTTTTGCTGTATTTGCAATTTTGACCTTTTCACCTAGTTGGATTTCTTTTATATCAATGGAATTGGCCGAATTATATTTTTCCTACCTATTGTATGCAGCTGTTATTCTCTTGGGGATTACCTTTAAAAATAAAATTAAAATTACTCAAAACTTAACAGATTATGATTTCTTTGAACTTGAAAAAGAATTAGAAGAAACAAAATCGTCTTCCGAGTTGCTTCGATTAAGATTTATTTCAACCATTGGATTATTAGGAGAAGCGTTGTTGTTTTATGACGATGATTTAAGCGGAGTATTTGTTACTGATCAATTCTTACAAATCGCAAATACGAGCAAAAACAAATTTTCGATGGAAGAATATGTTAACCAAATTTATGAAGATGATCAAGTCTCATATCTAGCAGCTATTAAAAAGGCAAATAAAAAGAATCCATCTTATGATATGAAATATCGGATTAAACGAAACGGTATTTTTGTTTGGATAGAAGAAAAAGGAAAAGTATTTGAATTCGAAAAAAAAATTCAAATTATTTCCGCAGTAAAAGGCGTCGACATAAAACTTTTTCCTGAGACATCGATTCATGAAATTGATTCTTTGCCAACCGAACAACACATGTTTCAGTATTTAAATCAAATTAGCAAAGAAACAGAACCTTTTTATTTAGTTATGATTCAACTTACAAATATTCCGGATCTTAACCAACGATTTGGTAGAGAAGTTGGAAATTTGATGATTGCGGAATATATAAAAAAAATGCGATTCCATTTCGCGAAAGATGTCAATAGCATTTTTAGAGTGACAGGAATTCAATTTGCATTAATCATTAAAGAACAAAGAAAATATGATATCTTATTCCGAGCGCTCCAAAGCGGAGGAGATTTAGTGAATTTAGCTCTAAACATTGGTGGAATTCAACAAATAGTTTATCCGAACTTAGGTATTATTAAGCATGAACCTTGGTCCAATTACTCAATGAATGAATTTATAGGATTATCTAATAAAGCTTTGAACGAAGCCATTCGAAATCAAAAGAAAAATTATGCTATATTCGGTGAGTAATTTTGGAATCAAAAGAAGAATTAAGAAAAAAATATAAATCAAAAAGAAACCAACTTTCATTTGAAAAAAGAAAGCGATTGTCAGAAATTATTATTCATAAAATAAAATCAACTGATGTTTATATCAACGCAAAGACTATCGCATTATTTTATCCCATTCAAACTGAAGTAGATTTATTGGATCTTTTAGAGGATGGTTCAAAGAGATTTTGCTTTCCTAGAGTAACGGATCAATTACATTCAATAATGGAATTTATACCAAATTCTAAAAACTTTAAAAAGGGCCCCTTTGATTTGTTTGAACCAATAGGGAACCCTATAAATGCAACTGATATCGACCTAATTTTAATTCCAGGGCTTGTGTTCTCAAGGGGTGGATATCGAATTGGATATGGAAAAGGATATTATGATTTGTATTTAAAAGCTTTTAAAGGAAATACAATGGGAATTGGGTTTCAAATTCAACTTGCGAGTGAAATTGAACATAATTATCAGGATGTTAGATTAAGCATGATTCTAACAGATCGGGAGGTATTATGTATTCTGCAGTGATTGTTGGAGCAGGCTCTGGTATGCGTACCGGACTTGAGTATAATAAAATGTTTTATTTGCTGAAAGGTAAATCAATGATTTGCTACAGCGTCGAGGTTTTTCTTAAAGATATTGATTGTGAACAAATAATTGTTGTCACTAATAAAATTGATTATGAAAAAATTAAAAATCTTTTTTTAGATTTAAATGTTAAAATAGTAATTGGCGGAGAAACCAGACAAGAAAGTGTATATTTGGGATTAAGCAAAGTTAAAACAAAATATGTTTTTATTCATGATGGAGCTCGACCAAACATAAAAATAGAACAAATCGACCAGTTGAAAGAAGCTTTAAAGAAAAAGAATGCTTTGACGCTTGGAATACGGGTAAAAGATACATTAAAACAAACAACCAACCTTAGAATTGTTGGAGATGTTGATAGAAACTCTGTTTACACTCTGCAAACACCGCAAGTATTTATTACTCAAGAAATTATAAAAGCTCATGAACTTGCAAATCAATCTAAACATACATACTCAGATGATACATCCGTCTATAGAAGCGAATTACATAAAGATGTTTTTATTGTGCCTGGAAGAGAAGATAATTTAAAGGGCACAACTTTAATAGATTTAATAATTTTGGAGGCGCTATTATGCTAAGAATTGGTTTTTCAAAAGATATTCATCCTTTGATTGAAGGAAAGACATTTATTTTAGGCGGTATCAAAATCGACCATCACAATGGCCCGGTTGGACATTCTGATGCAGATTGTTTGCTACACGCAATTGCAGAATCAATTCTTGGGGCAGTTGCGCTTGGAGATTTAGGAAAGTTTTTTCCAGAAACAGAACCAAAGTATAAAGATTATGACTCTGGGTTAATTTTAAAAGAAGTGTATGAATTTGTAAGAAAAAAGGGATATGAAATATCAAATCTCGATTGCATGGTTTCTTTAGAGAAACCAAGACTAAGGCCTTATGTCGATGAAATGAGACAGCATATTGCTGATATTCTTGATGTTGAAATTGGGAAAGTATCAATTAAAGCAACAACATTTGAAGGATTAGGAATTGTCGGAAAAGAACAAGCAATTATTTGTGAAGCAATAGTGTTACTACAAAACGATTTATTTATAATGCTATAAAGAGGGCTACCATGGCCCGCTTTATTTCTAAAGGGAATTCGATGCATAAAATGCTTGAATTTCATCTTTTTGTGTTACAATATTATGTGCTAGGAGATGAGTAATATGGTAGATTCAATTCATGGAGAATTTGAGATTATTAAAAACTATCGCGAAGCGTTTGTTTTAGATGATTTTAACAAACGATATACAGATGTTTTTGATATTTATCCTTATATTGTTGGCGATTATTCTGCAGGAATGTTAAGGTTAAAAGGTTTTTCAAAAAACGGTAAAACAAACAATTATAAAATGATTCCAGATTATTTAATGGAATCTTGTCCGCTAAATTGTTCCTATTTTATTCTAAAAAATCCCAATCACAATCCTAACAAAAAAAGAGAAGAATAACAGGAGTGTAATGATGGTTTACGAAGATATTTTGCATGAAATAAAAGAAGTTATTAATATGATTAGACCCTATATAAAACGAGATGGCGGAGACATTGAATTTATTAAATTTGAAGACGGCATTGTTTTTGTAAAAATGTCTGGAGCTTGTGTTGGTTGTGGCGGGTTTGAAGGAACATTGCGAGAATTAGTTGAAGATACATTACTTGAAAGAGTACCGGGAGTTATAGGAGTAGAACACGTTTGGTAGGAGATCTATTATGAGCATGAAACCAGAAGAATTAAAAAAAATATGTATTAATTTACTTCATGATAGAGGTGTGGAGATTTCTGATATTACGGATATTGTCTTTGATTTACAAAAGAAATATATTTCTGATTTATCTTTTGAAGTATGTGAAGATGCAGTATTAAGAGTGTTGAGCAAAAGAGAAGTTCATTATGCTGTTTTAACCGGAATCGAACTTGATATGCTTGCGGAAAAGCAAATGTTATCTGAGCCGCTTCAAAGTTTGATTGATTCAGATAATCCTTTGTATGGGATTGATGAAATCTTGGTTTTGTCTATTTGTAATGTATATGGATCCATTGGACTTACAAATTTTGGATATGTTGACAAGGTAAAACCCGGAATTATTGGAAAATTGGATCAAGAAGGAAAATTATCTAATAAATGTCATACATTTTTAGATGATATCATTGGCGCAATAGCCGCAGCGGCAGCTAGTTCTGTTGCTCACAACTCAGAAAAGTAAACTCAAAATTTAAACCTTATTTATGACTCGGGAATCATTTCCGGGTCATTTTCTTTCTTATTAAGTGCAAAATAGACGATTTTATGTTATAATACATACAGTAATCTTTGTGAGGTGTTAGTTATGAAAACAGGAGACATCGTCAAAGGTCGGATTACGGGAATCAAACCATATGGGGCTTTTGTTAAAATTGAAAATGAAATTGATGGCTTAGTTCATATCTCTGAAATGAGCGATGGGTTTGTTAGAAGTATTGAAGACTTTGTAAGCGTTGGTGACGAAGTAAACTTAGAAGTATTAAGTGTAAGTGAAGACAATAAACTTAGTTTAAGTTATAAAAAAGTTAACAACAAAGGACGAAAGAAATACGTGGAAGTAGAATTGCAAATGGGATTTAAGCCATTTGAAACTATGTTACCAGAGTGGATTGAAAAATACCACAAAAGCGGCAAATAATTTATGCCGCTTTTTCTTTTGCTTCAGAATAAAACATAATTACACACTTTTTCTAAACAAGATATTATGGTATAATAATCTTTAGTTTTATGTATGGAGGATATTTCATGGAAAAATATATTAACGTTGATATCAATCAAGCATTACCTTTTATTTCTGAGGGTGCTTTAAAATCAATACAAAAAGAAATTAATTTAGCAAGAAAAGAATTAAATAATCAAACCGGGAAAGGAAATGAATTTCTTGGATGGGTTAATTTACCAGATCAATATGATAAAGAAGAATTTAAAAGAATTTTAATAGCTGCAAAAAAAATCAGAAAGCAATCTCATATTTTAGTTGTTATTGGAATAGGAGGGTCTTATCTTGGTGCAAAAGCGGCCATTGAAATGTTAACGCCATATTTTGAAAAAAAACAAAAAATGGAAATCGTGTTTGCAGGGCAAAATATGTCTTCAACGTATTTAAGTCAACTTCTAAATTATGTTTCAGGAAAAGATTTTTCTATCAATGTCATTTCAAAATCGGGTACAACAACCGAACCCGCAATTGCCTTTCGCTTGTTTAAAAAGGCGCTTGAAAATAAATATGGAATTCAAGAAGCAAAAGAAAGAATTTATGTGACAACAGACGCAACCAGAGGAGCATTAAAAACGCTTGCGACTCAAAAAGGTTATGAAACATTTACCGTTCCAAATGATGTTGGTGGTAGATTCAGCGTATTAACTCCCGTTGGGTTGCTTCCTATCGCAACGGCAGGAATAAACATTAAGGAAGTTATGAAAGGCGCTTACGAGGCGAAAAAAGCCTATAAAAAGTATGATATTTATAGCAATGATGTACATTTATATGTAGCAATTCGAAATTTGCTATATCGAAATGATAAATCGATTGAAATGCTTATAAATTATGAACCTAGTTTAATTAGTTTTTCTGAATGGTGGAAACAATTATTTAGTGAATCAGAAGGAAAAGATTATCAAGGACTATTTGTAACAAGCGCTTCTTTTTCTACGGATTTACATTCTTTGGGTCAATACATCCAAGATGGAAGAAGAATTTTGTTTGAAACAGTAATCAATATCGAACATCCACAGATTAACATATCGATTGAAGAAGAAGGACAAGATCTAGATGGACTGAATTTTTTAGTTGATAAAACAATTGACGAAGTAAATAAAAAAGCGTTTCAAGGCACTCTTCTTGCCCATGTGGAAGGAAAGTCGCCTAATATTGTTATCAATGTTCCAGAAATTAACGCTTTTAGTTTTGGGTACTTAGTATACTTTTTTGAATTAGCTTGTGGGGTCAGCGGATATGTTTTAGGAGTAAACCCTTTTAATCAACCAGGAGTTGAAACCTATAAAAAAAATATGTTTGCTTTATTAGGCAAACCAGGATATGAGACATTAAGGAAAGAATTAGAAAAAAAATTACTATAAATAAAACGGATGAAATTTTCATCCGTTTTTTAATAGTTCTAATTAAATTTTTTCTTGATATCTTTTTTATTAAAAGCAATAAATTGTCTGGTTTCAACTTTTTTTACACTTAATTCATTTACATCTTCTAACACTTCGCCATCAGCTTGGAAATAGCGTTTCTCGCTTGTTTTAACAGAGATTTCTTTTCCTTCAAGCACGGTAATTCTTTTTTTAATATAGATATGAAGCCCTGGATAAATGGTTAAAAATAATAAGAAGATTAATGCGTTTGTTAAAGAGTGAGCAACACAAATTTGGAAGGTATCATTGGTTGGATTTGCTTGAGGAGCCACTTTCATTCCTCCACCATAATATTTTCCGTTTTGGATTGAGACTAAATAGGCTTTTGTAAAGGAATGCTTTGTCCCATCTACGGTAACATCCATTTCGATTCTTTTGTATTTTACAACAGCTTTAAATACATTAATAAAATAAGACAATTTGTTTTTTTTCTTATCATTATTAACATAATAACAGACCGAAGCATCAACTCCAACTCCGCAACCGTTTATGAATTTAGTTGTAGAAACATTGGTTTTAGCTTCACCTATAGTTATGGGCCCTTCTTTAATTTGTTTTAAACTTCGTAAGAAGTCATTTCCTGATCCACTTTTTGATAGATAAATATTTTGAGAAACTTTAGAAACATCTACATTATTGATAAGATAATTAATTGAACCATCTCCACCTAAATACAAGATATCAGTTATTGTTTTATTGTTATCTAGGTAGGTATTTAGATTTTCAATTTTTAGTGTGGAACGAAGGCTGAATGGTATGTGATTTTTTTTAAAAAACTTCACCCATTTATTTGTTGTTTTTTTTGATTTGCGATTGTTTGATAATGGATTGTGGATAATCAAAAACATATGCATCATTTTATAACACCATTAAAAAATTCGTATAGATGTTATACTCCTTAGAAATCATTATACCATAAAGCGAAACAAAATCGAGATGTTCTAAAAAAAAGTCGACGCATCAAGCGAAAATATACATTTGGTTCTAGATTTTTTAGAGGATTTTTTTGAATATATGTTATAATTTGAGGTAGATATGTTATTAGGTGATTGATATGGATTTCAAGTTAAGAATAAATTCTCTATTAGAAATGGATGAATTTGCACACAAAATAAGTTTCTATATCTCAAAAGGTTTTATCATAGGATTAAAGGGAGATTTAGGAAGTGGAAAAACAACGTTTACAAAATATTTAGCTTTCTATTTAGGTGTTCACGAAACGGTGAATTCACCTACTTTTACCATACTAAAAATTTATCAGGGCAAGTTACCTGTTTACCATATCGACGCTTATCGGTTAGAAAACTCGTCTTATGATTATGAACTTGATGAATTTATATATGATGATGGAGTCGCAATTATTGAATGGTATCCGTATATCGAACAAATGCTACCTAAAGATTTCCTTGCAATTAATATAGAATTTGTTGATGAATTTATACGAGATATTACTGTTAAAGGAAGTGGAAAATATGCGAAAATTGTCCAAGAAATTAGTTATTGATACCGCTACAAATTATGTGTATTTGAGTTTGCTTATTAACAACATTGAAGTGGATTATAAATATCAAGAAGGAATTAATAATCATTCGGTTACCATCATTCCTTTGTTAAATGAAGTACTTCAAAGGGCCAACTTAACATTAAGAGATTTAGATGAAATCATCGTTGGCATAGGGCCTGGAAGTTATACGGGAGTTCGTATCGGAGTCTCAGTTGCAAAAATGATAGGGTATCTTAACCGTATTCCATTATTTACCGTTTCATCTTTAGCTTTAATGGCGTCTAGTTCTGATGAAAAATATGTTTTACCTTTTATCGATGCAAGAAGAGAAAATGCTTTTATGGGACTTTACAAGCAAACAAGCGAAGGAATAATTTGCATAAAGAATGAGGCTTTAGAAAATGTTGAATCCTACACAAACGGAATTGAAGAGCCTTTTGAAATTATAAAAGAAGGCAAACCTCAAATTGAAAAAATAATAAAAAGTAATTTATTGAATTTAGTTGAAGACGTTCACAGCTTAGTGCCAAATTATATGCAAATTACAGAAGCGGAACGAAATATGAGGTTACAATGAACTCGGTTATTCGCTATATGAAGGTCGAAGATGTAGACCAAATTGTTCTTGCTGATCGATTGGTGCTAGGGCACACACTTGGAAAAGAAACGATGATAAATGAGTTAGAAATTAATCCTTTTGCTCATTATTTTTTGATGGAAGATCAAGAATCAAAAGAACTTCTAGGTCATTTAAGTATTTGGATTGATTCCCCAATGGCTCAGATTTTAAATTTATATGTATTACCTAAATACCAAGAACACGGATTTGGGAAAAAGTTTATTGAATTTGCGATTGACTATATGAAATCCTTTAATGTAAAAGAATTAACTTTAGAAGTAAGGCCTTCAAATGAAAGAGCAATTATTCTTTATAAAAATTATGGTTTTACTCAAGTTGCCATAAGAAGAAATTACTACGACAATGGAGAAGATGCTTTTTTAATGTTAAAAAGAATGTGATGTGAAGATAAATGATTGTATTAGGTGTTGAAACGAGTTGTGATGAAACAAGTGTATCTATTGTTAAAGATGGAAAAACAGTTCTTTCGAACGAAGTATTAAGCCAAATAGATATTCATAAAGAGTATGGGGGAGTTGTCCCAGAAATTGCCTCAAGAGAACATGTAAGAGGGATTACTTTTGTTTTTGATCAAGCAATAAAAAAGGCGAAAATTAATTATGATGAAATAGATTTAATTGCCGTTACGCAAGGTCCTGGATTAATTGGGTCTTTATTAATTGGCGTTAATGCCGCAAAAGTCGTTAGTTTAAATTATCATATTCCTATTGTGGGAATTCATCATATTGCAGGGCATATTTATGCAAATAATATAGAACGCGATATGGAATTTCCGCTTCTAGCATTAGTTGTGTCTGGAGGACACACAGAATTGATTATTATGAAAGAACACTATTCATTTGAAAAATTAGGAGAAACCTTAGATGACGCAGTAGGCGAAGCCTATGATAAAATCGCAAGAATACTTGGACTGCCATATCCTGGAGGGCCTCAGGTTGATAAATTAGCACAATTTGGGAAAGATGTATTTCATTTTCCAAGACCTATGATTGATTCTGAAGATTATAATTTTAGTTTTTCTGGGTTAAAATCGCATGTGATTAATTTTCATCATAATTTGACGCAAAGGAAAGAAACGATAGATATTATCGATTTTTGTAGTAGTTTTCAAGAAGCAGTAACAGATATTTTGGTAAAAAAAACCCAAAAAGCAATTCAAGAATATCAAGTAAAGCAGATAATCGTTGCTGGTGGAGTTGCCGCAAATAAGGGCTTAAGACAAAAAATGTATGAGATAATTACAGAAGTACCTGTTTATTTTCCTCAAATAAAGTATTGTACTGATAATGCAGCTATGATTGCAGTAGCTGGATATTTTAAGTTTCAAAAAGATCCAATTGCAGATGATTTTATGTTAAACGGATACTCTAGATTAGATTTAAAATAGAAGGGTGTGGTATATTTGGAAATTCAATCTAATTTTATTAAAACAATAATGGAAGATGATTTAAAAACTGGGAAGGTCAAAGAAATCATTACAAGATTTCCTCCAGAACCAAATGCATATTTACATATTGGACATGCAAGGGCTATTATTACGAACTTTGAACTTGCAAAAATATTTCATGGAAAAACTAATCTGAGATTTGATGATACAAATCCAGTAAAGGAAGATAGTTCTTTTGTTGACGCAATTATCGAAGATATAAAATGGTTGGGATACGAACCAGAAAATATCTTTTTTGGATCCGATTACTTTGAAGAGACTTTTAATCTTGCAATTAAATTAATTCAAAAAGGATTAGCGTATGTTTGTGATTTATCGGCAGAAGAAATAAGCTTTTATCGAGGCACATTAACCGAGGCTGGAAAAGCATCTCCAAATCGCGATAGAAGCATTGAAGAAAACTTAAAATTATTTCATGAAATGAAAAACGGAGTGTATAAAGACGGAGAAAAAACCCTTAGAGCCAAAATTGGTATGTCAAGTCCAAATATTAATCTAAGAGATCCTGTCATTTATCGTATTATTCATATTAACCATCACAATACTGGAAATAAATGGTGTATTTACCCAATGTATGATTACGCTCACCCTTTACAAGATTCTATTGAAGGAATATCACACTCGCTATGTTCGCTTGAATACGTAGATCATCGAGTATTATATGATTGGTTTGTTGAAAAGTGTGAAATGGAAAAAATTCCTCATCAATATGAATTTGGAAGACTAAATATTACAAACACTATTATGTCTAAAAGATATTTAAAACAACTTGTAGAAGCTCAAGTTGTAAGAGGGTATGATGATCCTAGAATGCCAACTTTGGTTGGTTTAAAACGAAGAGGGTACACCCCTGAAGCAATTAAAAACTTTGTGCTAAGCACGGGATTATCAAGAATTAATTCCACTGTATCAAGTGAAATGCTTGAAAATTCATTGCGAGATGATTTGAAAACAAAAGCAAAAAGAGTGAATGCGATTCTTAATCCTTTAAAATTAGTGATTACAAACTATCCCGAAGATACCACCGAAGAACTAGAACTAGAATTCAATCAAGATAATCCTAATTTAGGTTCAAGAGTGCTTCCTTTTGGAAAGACCGTATACATTGAGCGGGATGATTTTTTAGAGGAAGCTCCTGACAAGCATTGGAAGCGATTGTCACTTGGGTTAGAAGTTAGATTGATGCATGCATATTTTGTGAAATGTAACAAAGTAATTTATGATGACTTAGGATTTATCAAAGAAATTCATTGTACATATGATGAAAAAACAAAATCAGGATCAGGATTTAACGAGCGAAAACCAAATGGAAATATTCATTTTGTAGAAGCTTCATCTGCAAGGGCTGCAGCATTTAATTTATTCGAGCCATTAATGGTTGATTCGGATTCTGACAGACCAATGATGGACAGGCTGAATCCCTCGTCGTGGAGAACTGTTTATGGATTTGTTGAAAAATCTCTTGAAACGACTTACATAGGAGAAAAATTTCAATTTGTTAGAAACGGCTATTTTTCAACAGACTATGATTCGAGTTTGGATAAATTGATTTTCAATCGAACAGTCGAATTGAAATCAAGTCATAAGTAAAATGATAAAAAAACTCTTATATTTGGGAATCTATATTTTAGTCGTTTTTGCGAGTATTCTTGGAATTGTTTCCAATAGCATCTCTTTGGCAAGTGAAATGAATCAATCATCTGCACAGTGGTGGAGTACTGCACAACTTATTGTTTTTATAATATGTTTTGTCTTATTATTATGTCTTTCTGTATTCTTAAGTTTTTCATCAATCCGAAGAATTATTGCGGATATTAAAATTAATAAAGACTCAAAATAAAATAAAAACCAACTCAATTTGAGTTGGTTTTTTTCATACATTTCGAGAAATATTATACCAATAATATGGTATAATATTAATAGGTGATGAATGTGAAAAATGTGATTTTTGATGAACTGAATGAACGACAAATCGAGGCAGTTCAAATCGTGAATGGACCCGTTATGGCAGTTGCTGGTGCGGGATCTGGAAAAACGAGAGTTCTTACAAATCGAATTGCTTATTTGATTGATGAAATTGGCATTCCACCAAGTCATATTTTAGCGATTACTTTTACAAATAGAGCTGCAGAAGAAATGCGAAATCGTGTTTTTCAATTGATTGATCTTCCTTTAAAAGGAATGTGGATTTCCACATTTCATGCTATGGGAGCAAAAATATTAAGAAATGACATTCACCATTTAGATTATGATAATAATTTTCAAATAATTGACGACAAAGATTCAGAAATAATTACAAAAAATATTTTAAAAGATTTAAACTATGATATAAAACAATACAGCCCAAGACTTATGTACGGGTTGATAGAAGCTGCTAAAGCCGATAGAAAAATATTAGAAATATACCCAGAACCTATACGAAAAGTACTAAATGCTGTTTTTCCAGTGTACGTAAATTATTTAAAAAATAATAACTTAGTAGATTTCCAAGATTTATTAGTGCTTGTTTTGGACTTGTTTAGAAATTTTCCTGAAGTATTAAAAAAATATCAAGAGTGGTTCGAATATGTTTTAGTGGATGAGTTTCAGGATACAAATGATTTGCAATATGAAATTGTATACCTGTTAGCAAAAAATCATCAGAATCTATTTATAGTTGGAGATGAAGACCAAAGTATTTATGCATTTAGAGGATCCAATATTGAAAACATCAAAAAATTTATGGATGACTTCCCAACACATAAAAAAATCATTTTAAATCAAAACTATCGATCGAAAGAAAATATTTTAAAAGCCGCAAACGCCGTAATTAAAAATAATAAGAATCGCATTCCTAAAGACTTATTTAGCGAATTAGGAGAAGGAGAAAAGGTTATTCATTTTAAAGCGGATTCTGATGAAGAAGAAGCTTATTATATTTATAACAAAATCAAATCACTACACAAAGAAGGCTATTCTTTTGAAGACATGGCTATCCTTTATAGAAACAATGCTATGAGTCGTAAATTTGAAGATATCCTCCTTAAATATAATATCCCTCATAAAGTCATTGGGAATATATCTTTTTACAAAAGAAAAGAAATTAAAGACATTATTGCATACTTACATCTACTTATTAATTTAGGTGACGATTTTTCTTTTTCAAGAATTTACAATGAACCAAAAAGAGGAATTGGAGAAAGTTCTTTTATAAAATTAAAAGAATTTGCACATAATCATAATTTAAAGTTAATGGACGTTATTGATTCGGACTTGGATTTTGTGAGCAGCCATGCAGCATCAAGATTAATTGATTTGAAAAGTTCGCTTTTATCCATTCAAATAAATATTGAAGAAGTAAACCTTTTGACTACATATGATGACTTACTACAAAAAACAGGATATTTAAAAATGCTTCAAAATGAAGATTTGAGTGTTGAAAGAAAAATAGAAGCAGAGAGACGAATTGAAAACATTCAAGAATTTAAGACAATTATTTTAGAGAAAATTCGAGATTATGATGTTTCTGTTTCAAATTACGAAAAATTAGTTCAAATTTTGACCGATCTTGCTCTTCGAGAAGAAGCGGAAGATTTGCTTCAAGATGAAAAATTTGTAAGTTTAATGACCGTTCATTCAGCAAAAGGATTAGAATTTAAAATTGTATTTGTTGCATGTCTTGAACAATCATTGTTTCCATCAAGTCAAAGTTTGTTAGAACGTGCAGATGTAGAAGAGGAAAGACGTTTGTTTTATGTTGCTTTAACTAGAACAAAGGAACTTGCAGTTTTAACAAGTTCAAGAACGAGATTCATGTATGGAAGATTTATGGAAAATCTTGATTCGCAATTTTTAAGTGAAATTGACGAAGATACGCTTTTACGTCAAGGGCTTGCAAAACCAAAAGAAATCGTTTTTGAAAAATTAAAACAACATAAAAACACCATTATAAATCCTAAGGTTTCTTCAAATTATGAAAAGAAAGATTTAGGGTTAACTATCGGAGATAAAATTGTTCATCAAGTATTTGGAAATGGCGTAATTGTCGCAATTTCGGAAGACAAAGCCACGATTGCTTTTCAAAAAGAAGTTGGCATAAAAGTTTTAATGAAAGATCATCCTAGCATAAATAAGGTTCGGTGAAAATAATGGATATTAAAAGAAGAATTGATACATTAACAGAGATGCTAAATCAATACAATTATGAATATTATGTTTTGGATGATTCGAGTATATCAGATCAAGAGTTTGATCAATTAATGAAAGAACTTAAAAATCTTGAAAACGAATATCCTGAATATAAAACAAAAGATTCACCAACTCAAAGGGTTGGTGGAATTGCGCAAGACAAGTTTGAAAAAGTAGTACACGATTCTCAAATGCTTTCTTTAGGGAACATTTCTAGCGAAGAAGATATTTTAGAGTTTGACGAAAAAATAAAAAAAATTACACAAAACTATTCCTACACTGCCGAGCTAAAGATTGATGGATTATCCGTTTCCTTAAAATATGAAAACGGATATTTACTTCAAGCCGCAACAAGGGGAGATGGCGTTATTGGGGAAGATATTACCGAAAACGTCAAAACCATTAAATCGGTTCCTTTAAGTATTTCCTACAAAAATTTCTTAGAAGTTCGAGGAGAAATTTACATAAGTAAAATCTCTTTTGAGAAGATGAATCAAGAAAAGACTTTGCTGGGAGAAGCGCCTTTTAAAAATCCAAGAAATGTAGCGGCCGGAAGTGTGAGACAATTGGATCCTAAGGTTGTTGGAAAACGAAATTTAGATGTGTTTATCTATTATCTGATGGATCGGGATTTTGTAGATAACCATTATGAATCTTTAATGCAACTTAAACAATGGGGATTTAAAATTAATCCAGAAACCAAGAAATGTCAAAACATACAAGAAGTGATAGACTACATTAGTCATATCCAAGCTATTCGAAATGATTTACCTTATGAAATTGATGGAGTTGTTATTAAAGTTAATGAATTTGATTTATATGAACGGATTGGGTATACGACTAAATTTCCAAAATGGGCAGTTGCTTATAAATTTCCTCCTGAAGAAGTCGTTACAAAGATGGATGATATTCGTTTTCAAATAGGAAGAACTGGAGTTGTTAAACCAGTAGCCGAATTATCTCCTGTGATGATTTCTGGATCACTTGTCTCTAGAGCGACGCTTCATAACGAAGATTTTTGTAAACAAAAAGATATTCGCATTGGAGATATGGTAGTTGTAAGAAAAGCAGGCGAAATAATTCCTGAAGTTTTAAAAGTTTTAAAAGAACTTCGTATGGGAAAAGAAGTCGCATTTCAAATGATTACTCATTGCCCAAAATGCAATTCAATTTTAGAGCGAAAACAAGGTGAAGCAGATTATTATTGTTTAAATCCCAATTGTGAAGCAAAACACCTAGAAGGATTGATTCATTTTGCTTCTCGTGAAGCATATAATATAGATGGTTTAGGAGAAAGAATACTGACTGAATTATTTAACGATGGATTTATAAAAAACATTTCTGATATTTTCTCGATCTCAAACAGATATGCTGAATTAATTGAAAAAGAACGGTTCGGTGAAAAAAGTGTTTCAAATTTGCTTTTAGCCATTGAAAATAGCAAAAATAATTCTCTTGATAAACTTATCTTTGGACTAGGGATAAGACACGTAGGAAGCAAAGTTGCAAAAGTATTAGCTAAATTTTATCAAACCATGGATCAATTCATGAGTGCCAATCAAGAAGAGTTAAAATCTATTCCCGAAATTGGAGAAGTAATTGCAAAAAGTGTCACTGATTATTTTAATGATTCATCGAATGTTGAGCTGATAAGAACTTTAATGACTTATAACTTAAATATGAAGTATTCACAAGTTCAAATCAATCAAGAAACGCCATTTTCAAATAAGACTATAGTATTAACTGGGTCACTTAATCATTATACAAGAAACGAAGCCAAAGAAATTATTGAGAAATTAGGAGGAAACATTTCATCTTCTGTATCAAAAAACACAGATTTTGTTGTTGCGGGGGCTGAAGCGGGGTCAAAACTAGATAAGGCGCAAAAATTAGGAGTTACAGTTATTGATGAAGAGAAATTCATTCTTTTAATTTCAGAAGAATCGTAATTAGTACGGTTCTTTTTTCTCATAGTAAATAAGAAATTGTGTTATAATTTAAGTCAGGTGATATGAACAATGAATGATCAAATAATTATTAAAGGGGCAAGAGAAAATAATTTAAAATCAATTGATTTAACTCTTCCTAAAAATAAGTTAATCGTTATGACGGGTCTTTCTGGTTCTGGAAAGACCAGTTTAGCATTTGATACCATTTATGAAGAAGGCAGAAGGCGATATGTAGAATCATTAAGTTCGTATGCTAGACAATTCTTAGGTAATATGGAAAAACCAGATGTAGATTCTATAGAAGGATTATCTCCATCGATTTCGATTGATCAAAAGACTACTTCTCATAATCCAAGATCAACCGTAGGAACTGTGACGGAAATTTATGACTACGTTCGATTACTATATGCTAGAATTGGAAAACCTTTTTGTCCGGAACACAACATCGAAATTACGGCACAATCTATCCAAGAGATGACAAATAAAATTCTTGAGAATCATGAAGCGAAAGTTATTATTTTAGCTCCGGTTGTTAGAGGAAAAAAAGGTATGCATGAAAAATCAATTGAAGAGTTACGAAAAGAAGGATATACAAAAATTCGTATTAATGGAGAACTTCGCGAGTTAGATGAAGAAATCATTTTGGAGAAAACAAAAAGATACGATATTGACGTTGTTATCGATCGAATCATTATTAAAGATGAAATCCGATCAAGGGTATATGATTCATTAGAAACGGCCACAAAATTATCAGATGGCTTGGTTAAGGTGTTAATTAACGATGAAGAAGTATTATTTAGCGAGCAATTTAGTTGCCCGATTTGCGGATTTACGGTTAGTCATTTAGAACCAAGATTATTCTCCTTTAATTCGCCTTATGGCGCTTGTGAAGAATGTTCTGGATTAGGATTTAAAAGAAAAATAGACCCAGCGTTACTTATACCTCATCCTGAAAAATCAATTTTGGAAGGAGTGTTTGATAAATACGCTAATACTGAATCAATTTATCTCCAACAAGTAATTCAGGCGTGCAAAGCCCATAAAATAGACATTTCCTTGCCTTTTAAAGATTTGAAACAAGAAGAAAAAGATTTAATTTTATATGGTTCCGATAAGGAAATATCCTTTCAATTTAAATCTAAATCAAGTGACCAAATTCATCAATCCAAACGTGCATATGAAGGTATTATTACAAGCATGGAAAGACGATACTTAGAAACAACATCGAGAATGGTACGCGACTGGATTGAAACAATGATGAATGATATTACTTGTGAGAAATGTCACGGGAAGCGATTAAGTGATGAATCTTTATCGGTAAGAGTTGGAAATATTAATATATATGAATTTACACAAAAAAGCATTTTACACTTACTTGATTTCCTTGATGAACTTAATCTATCAAGTCGCGATAGCGAAATTGCTAGACCTATTTTAAAAGAGGTTAAAGAACGTTTACTATTTTTGGTTAACGTTGGACTAGATTACTTGACACTTTCTCGAGCGTCGGGAACTCTATCCGGAGGAGAGGCTCAAAGAATCAGACTTGCAACTCAAATTGGATCAAGACTTACAGGCGTCCTCTATGTTTTGGATGAACCATCTATCGGATTACATCAAAGAGACAACAAGAGATTGATTGGAACTCTGAAAGGAATGAGAGATTTAGGAAATACCATGATCGTTGTTGAGCATGACATGGAAATGATTCAAAGTTCTGATTATGTAGTAGATATTGGTCCTGGAGCTGGCGAACACGGAGGAAGAGTTATTTTTGCGGGTACACCAGATGAAATAATACATTGTGAAGAATCAATTACAGGAAAATATCTTTCTGGGAAATTACAAATAGCAATTCCCGCTTCAAGAAGAGATCATTCTAGAGGTTATTTGTCAGTGAAAGGTGCAAGACAAAACAATTTAAAAAATATTGATGTTGATTTTCCAATCGGTTGTTTAACAGTGGTTACAGGAGTATCTGGATCTGGGAAATCAAGCCTTGTAAATGAAGTTTTATACAAAGGCCTTGTAAATCAGTTGACAAAGAGAAATGAAATCCCAGGCGAGTGTGATTCTATTGAAGGGTATAATCAATTTGATAAAATTATTGATATCAATCAATCTGCTATTGGTAGAACTCCTCGAAGCAATCCTGCAACATACACAGGAGTGTTTGATGAAATTAGAGATTTATATAGCAAAACAAAAGAAGCTAAAATTAGAGGATACGATAAAGGAAGATTTTCTTTTAATGTAAAGGGAGGCCGTTGTGAACATTGTTCTGGGGATGGTTTAATAAAAATTGAAATGCATTTTATGCCTGATATATTCGTAGAATGTGAAGAATGTCATGGAAAAAGATATAACCAAGAAACGCTGCAAGTTAAATACAAAGGAAAGAACATTTCTGATGTTTTGAATATGACCGTGGAAGAAGCCGTTGAATTCTTTCGCAATATTCCCAAAATTTATAACAAACTTAGAACCATTAATGATGTTGGTTTAGGTTATATAAAATTAGGTCAATCCTCCACTACGCTGTCGGGCGGAGAGGCACAAAGAGTTAAATTAGCTAGCGAATTATACAAAAGAATCACAGATAAATCGATTTATATATTAGATGAACCAACAACCGGACTTCATAGCCACGATATCGTTAATCTATTGAGCGTATTACAAGATATCGTAGAAAAAGGAGCAACAGTTGTGGTGATTGAACATAACTTAGATGTCATTAAAGTCGCAGATTATATCATTGATCTAGGACCAGAAGGCGGAGATAGAGGCGGAGAAATTATAGCTGTTGGCACGCCCGAAGATGTGGTAAAAGAAAAACGAAGTTTTACTGGAGAATATTTAAAACCAATTTTAGAACAAAAAAAGTAGCTTTTGCTGCTTTTTTTCAATATTAGATTAGCAAAAAACTCGAAAAAAACACGAACTTATGATATTATATAATAGACTTTTTATTTAGTGGTAGGATTTTGCATGAGAGGTATTATCATGGACAAAAATGACAAAGACTTGCGAAAAAACATTGAAGATTTAGAAAAATTGATTGAACAAGTCAAAAATCAACAAAAAGAAGAAAAGAAAAAACAAAATAAAGAAAACAAACCTCCGCAAGGAAACGTGATTCGAATTGATTTAGCTGCCAAATATTCAACTAATCGAATCATTAATTTAATTGCGGGTTTTTTGGTGAACTTCATATTGATTTATGGATTAATTCTTATTTTTAAATTTGCCGAAGCAAAAAACGATTATTTCTATATTTTAATTGCTCTTCTATTTACATTGTACGAAGAACTGTATAAAGAGTATTTGTTAAAAAAGCAATTAAAAATCGTGCTATATTCATCAGGCCTTATTTTCTTTTTGCTTAATGTACTCTTTTTTTACTTTATTGACTTAATTGTGTTTTCAAGTATGTTTTCATTCGTTGATTATCTTTATCCCATTCTATTTGTTTTGCTTTTTCAAGTTGTGCGTGTTTTTTTCAAAAAAGCTTATGTTGGCGCCGTAAAAATTTCTTCTATAAGAAATACAAACCAAAAAAAATAGTAGGTAAGGTGAAATATAATATGTCAATAACCGTTAAACATGTAATTGAAGGATTAAAGCTCGAAATTGCAGCTGGAGAAGCAGGCGTCAATCGAGAAATTAAAAATCCGAATTTATCAAAACCCGGACTTGAATTAGCTGGATTATTTGACTTTTATGAATTCGATCGAATTCAAATTATTGGTTCTAAAGAAGGAACTTTTTTCCACTGGTTAAATGAATCAGACCAAGAAATTAGAGTAAAAATGCTGTTTGAAAAACAACCGCCTGCATTTATTTTTTCTAAAAATGTGGTTATTCCTGAAATTTTTATTAAATTCGGGAATTATTATAAGATCCCGGTTTTAAAAAGTTCTTATAAAACAACTTCTTTATTTAGTGAGCTTTTTGCATTTTTGCAAGCAAAACTAGCTGAAAGAACATCTGTTCACGGCGTATTAATGGATATAAACGGAGTTGGAGTAATGATCACAGGCAAAAGCGGAGTTGGAAAAAGTGAAGTAGCTTTAGAATTAATTCGTAGAGGGTACATGCTAGTCGCGGATGATGTAATTGAAATTTATCAAAAAGAAATTGGTATAATCATTGGAGAAGCTCCCGATTTGCTAAAAAAATATTTGGAAATTAGAGGAATCGGAATTGTAAATGTCGTATATTTATTTGGTGTTAAGGCTTATAGAGAAACAAAACGAATCTCTTTATTTGTAGAATTAGAAAAATGGGATGATGAATCTAAATTTGATCGTCTAGGATTAACTGAAGAGAAAAAATTAATATTTGATACAGAAGTAACAAGCCTCACACTCCCGATTACCGAAGCAAGAAATACAGCAACTTTGGTTGAAGCCGCCGCTTATGATTATAAGTCGAAAGCGTTAGGATATCATTCTGCAACTGAATTTAATGATTTACTTAATGAAAAAATACGTTTAAATCAAAAGGAAGAGAAGGATGAAGAATGAAAAACACATTAAAGATTATTAGCATATTCTTATTTCTTGTTTTTACTTTGACATTAATTGGCTGCGAAGAGACAGTTTTAAATGTTGGGGATAGTTATACCGTAGAATTTGTTGATTATGATGCTACCGTTTTAAAATCGATAACTTGTGAAGTAGGAACACCTTGCGAAATTATTCCTCCAGAAGAACCAGACAATAAAGAAAACACGTATTTTACACGTTGGAATGTTTTTGAAAGTCAATATTCTTCGATTCAAAAAGATACAACGATTAAAGCAATCTATACTTTGGACAATCGAGTAATTACACTATTTGGAAGATCAGTAGTATTTTATTCCTTTTTTATTATGACAGGAATTATCGTTGCGCTTTCTTTGGGTTTGAGAGAAGGAACAAGAACTGGCCTCAAAAAAGACGACTTAATTGATGGGTTTTTATGGATTGTACCAGTTGCAATTTTAGGAGCTCGATTATGGTATGTTGTTTTTGAGTGGGATCAATTTGTTTATGGAACTTTTACTGAATCACTATTACGAACTCTAGGTTTCACAACCGGAACACTTGATTTTTCAAGTTTTGGATTATCAGGGCTTGCAATTCATGGTGCGTTTGTGACCGCAATTGTATGTGCTTACCTTTATACTAAAAAAAGAAAAATTGATATATTTAAAGTATTGGATATTGTTGCAATTGGATTTATTATCGCTCAAGCATTTGGAAGATGGGGCAATTTCTTTAATCAAGAAGCTCATGGAGGATTAGTTGGAGGAATGACAGGCGGTGTTATGAATTTGTCGCTTGAACAACAATTTAATTATTTGAGATATACGCTTCATTTGCCAGAATTTATCGTAAATAATATGTATATTTTAGAAGGATTACATGAGCCGGTTACTGGATTTTATCATCCAACATTCTTGTATGAATCAAGTTTAAATATTCTTGGATTTGGGATGATGCTTGTTTTAAGAAGAGTTAAAAAAGTTCACTTTGGAGAATTATTATCTTTTTATTTGATATGGTATGGTAGCGTAAGGATTTTTATTGAAACTATGAGAACTGATCCACTTACATTTGAATTATTTGGATTGACTTTAAAATCTGCAATTGTAACTTCAGTCTTAATGATACTTGGCGGAATATTACTTTCTGTATATATTCGTTTGAAAAGACCCGGAAAAACTTATGATACCGTTCCAGGATATTTTGGGTATATTAAACCAGATAATTTGGTTGATGATGAAACAAACTGATATCATTATTATTGGTGCTGGCCCTTCTGGGATGATGAGTGCGATTTATGCAAAACGTGCAAATAAAGAAGTTATATTACTAGATAAAGCTTCTCCAGGAGGAAGTCTTCACTCAACATTTCAAGTAGATAATTATTTAGGTTTTGGTAAAGTGAGTGCAGAAGAGTTAATCCAAAAAATGGTTGATCACTTACGAGATTTAGAAATTGAAGATACAAAAGGATTTGTCAATCAAATTACGAAAGAAAAGGATTATTTTATCGTTGCTACAGAAAAAGAGACTTATTTCGCTAAAGCGGTAATCGTGGCTTCAGGTACGAGTCCTAAACCTCTAAAAGTTCCAAATGAATTTGAATTACTTTCAAAAGGGATTTCGTATTGTGCAGTTTGCGATGGATTGTTTTTTGAGAACGAAGATGTTGTAGTCATTGGCGGAGGAGACTCTGCATTAGAGGAAAGTATTTATTTAAGTCATATTTGTAAAAGCGTGACAATTATACATGAGTTAAAAGAATTTACTGCGAGTAAAGGATTAATAAAACGAATTCAAGAACACGATAAAATTAGTGTAAAATTATCGACAAAAGTAATTGAATTTATTGGAAACGAAGAACTAGATGCGATTACATTACTAGACTGTTTCAATAATATTACATATGACTTTAAAGCAAAAGGCGCATTTATTTATATAGGTAACCAAGCAGATACAACTTATATTAATAACTTATTAATTACAGATGAATCGGGATTTATTCCAGTAAATCAGTTTATGGAAACCAAGGTCAAGGGGTTGTTTGCCTGCGGAGATGTAACAAAGAAAGATTTTAGATATATTGTAACAGCGATATCCGATGGAGCTATAGCGGCTTTAAGTGCTGTTAAGTATTTAGATGATTCAAGAAATTTGGAGTGATAACGATGTCTTTTTCAACAGAAGTAAAAACAGAATTAGCTAACCTTAAACACGCAGAGTGTTGTAATAAAGCAGAGTTATCTGCGTTATTGCATATTGGAGGGTCTATTCAATTAAATAGCGAAGGTATTCAACTTGTGTTTCAAACCACAAATAATGCAGTCGTGAGAAAATTAATGAAGCTTACCAAAGAATTATATAAAATTGATGTGACGCTTATTAGCAAAAAACAAGCAAGACTTCAAAAGCATGATTTATTTATCATTCGAATTACGGAAAAAGTAGAATTAATATTAAATGATTTATCATTAATTAATAAAAACGCTATTTTTTTCCAAGACGTCGATGCAAATTTGGTTGAAAAAGAGTGTTGTAAAAAAGCATACTTAAGAGGCGCTTTCTTAGCTGGAGGATCAATGAATAGTCCAGAAACAGCATCTTATCATCTTGAAATTCAAGCTTTTTCTGAAAAACAAGCCGATACAATCAAATACATTGCAAATGAATTTCAATTGAATGCAAAAGTTGCTCCAAACAAAAGAGGATATATCACTTACTTAAAAGAAGCAGAAAAACTTGCGGATTTTTTGAGAGTCATTGGGGCCACAAATTCATTGTTTGAATATGAAGACAGTCGAATTAAACGTGATTTTAGAAACTCGATTAATCGGGTGATTAATTGCGACATCGCAAATGAAAAAAAAGCAATGGATGCCGCAAACAAGCAACTTAAATATATCGAGATTATTGAAAATAATTTAGGAAATCAAATTTCTAAAAGCATGAAAGAAGCAATTTTTTTAAGAAAGAAATTCCCAGAATCAAGTTTATTAGAACTAAGTTATGCGTCGGAAGAAGATTTTGAAGATAAAATTTCAAAATCCGCTTTAAATCATCGATTTAGAGCCATAAAGGATTTAGCTCTTTCTCTTTTAATTCAGGAGGAAACGAAATGATTATAGGAATTGGAACCGATATTGTATTGATTTCTAGGATAACCGATAAAATTAATCATAAAATATTAAGTGAAGAAGAAACCAAGATTTACATGAGTTTTTCTTCTGAGAAAAGAAAACAAGAATTTCTTGCAGGAAGATTTGCAATAAAAGAAGCGATAATAAAAGCTTTCAATCTTAAAAGCCCACATTATTCGATGACAGAACTTTGTGTATTAAATGATGGTTTTGGAAAACCATATTTGTTCCGGCCAATATTATCAGGCGAAAAAATTTGGCTATCTATCTCTCACGAGTCTACCTACGCGATTGGCCTTTGCGTTATCGAAGAACAAAAAGAGTAAAGTTTTTTTCAGAAGAGAAATAATACTTGCAAAATCAAAGAAAATTATGTAAAATAATACATGCTGAGGTGAAATTATGGCGACTTATAAAAAAGGATTTAAGAAACAAACATCTGAACAAGTTATTTTAAAAGTAATCGTAGGAATTATTCTTTCTGTAATTGGCATAGTGGGAGTGGCCTTTATTTATGATTTGGCTACGAAGGTAGGCGATTATACTGATTACACCGTTATCGATTCGTATGAACAAATATTGACTCAACTAGACGAAAATCAAGATCAAATTCCAGATTATTTAGTGTATTTTTACAGTGAATCATGTACTAATTGTACTTCTATAAAAAGCGATGTCTTAAAATTAGCTAAACAAATTGAAAAAAATGGACAAGTTATCTTTTTCGTTGATACCGAAAACATGACAGACGAAGACGATTTCAAAGTTTCTTTTCTTGTCGATATTCAATTAGGTTTATCACAAGTACCAACGCCTTTAATTGTGGCTGTAGCAGACGGAGTATTTTATGGCACTTATACCGGAACGGATGATGTACTTGCTTTGTTAAATGAAGTTGAATCAGGAGATTTTACTCCTTTTACAAATTAATTTGTTCAATAACCAAACCCGAAAGGGTTTTTTTATTTAATAGGAAATTGTATTTTAAAAACAGATAAGAGTCAAAAGCAAAAAAGCCTACAGGAAGTAGGCTTAAGAAGATGAAGTTAAGAAATTACTTTATGTGTTTTTTCTTATTATAAACATCCAAAGGAACAAC
>JAHIRM010000004.1 GCA_018818595.1 Bacillota bacterium | reverse complement strand
TTTTTTTTTTTTTTTTTTTTTTTGAAATATTGAATAAAAAAATTGAGTTTCTTAACGAATCTCATATTCCTTGTAAGGTAAATCGGATTAAGTAGTATCAGTAATTTTACATGTATCTTTAAAATATATATATTTATTTAAGTTCCGAAAAAATAAACCCCTCTATTTCTAGCTTATATAAATATTATCAACGTTTACTATAAAAATTAATTTAAGAGCATTTAACAATTTTATATTATATAAATGAATCAATTCTGGATTAAGAAATAAAAAGAACTGTAAATTAAAATTTCATTTACAATTCTTCTTGAATTTCATTTAGTCCATTATTAATAATTTCTTGAATTTGGTGAAGTAAAGCATTTAATTCTTCTGCTTTGTCTAAATACTCACTTACAATTGGATCGCTTAACAGTAAATTTAAGTGTGTTTCATAATCTCTTTTTTTTGAAGACAGCTCTGATGTTTTACTATAATATTCGAATTGAACCATCTGTTTTTGAAGAAATTTTATTTCTTCAAAAACTTCAATGTATCTTGGGTTTGTGTTAATCTTTTTTTTTAAATTATGAAGTTCCAAAACCAAACTACTGGATTGGAATTGATCTAATAAATCGGTAAGTTTACTCATGAAACAATTCTCCGGTTAAAGACCAAGTTTTTGCTTTTATGATTTTAACTTGAACGATTGTACCAATCAAAGAATCGTCTCCTTTAAAATTCACAAGCTTATTGTGATTGCTATATCCTGTTAATATTGATGGATTTGTTTTTGAGTGTCCTTCAACTAAAACAGATACATTTTGATTTAGAAAACGACTATTTCCTTTTGCATAACCTTGATTTACGATTTCATTTAACTTGTAAAGACGTGCTTTTTTTTCTAAATCTGGGGTTGTATCAATAAACGAAGCGGCTGGAGTTCCAGTTCTAGGTGAAAAAACAAACGTATAAGCACCCTCAAATGAAGCTTGACGAACTAAATCGAGCGTTTCTAAAAAATCTTCTTCTGTTTCCCCTGGAAAGCCGACAATGATATCAGTTGTTATGGATACATCTGGAATTTTTTCATATATTTTGTTGATTAAATTTAAATAACTTTCTTTGGTATATTTTCTATTCATTGCTTTTAAGATTTTGTTAGATCCAGATTGTACAGGAAGATGAATGTAAGGCATTAAATTTTTCCCTTTCGCTAACATATCGATTAAATCGAAAGAAAAATCTTTCGGATGACTTGTCGTGAAACGGATTCTTTCAATCGGCAAAGAAGATAATTCTTTTAATAAATCAGCAAAAGTATATTTTTCATTCACAAAGTCTAATCCATACGAATTGACATTTTGACCTAGTAATGTAACTTCTTTATATCCTTGCGTAATCAATTCATTTATTTCTTCAATGATATGTATTGGTTTTCTTGAACGTTCTTTTCCTCTCGTATACGGAACGATACAGTACGTACAAAACTCATCACATCCATACATAATGTTCACCCAAGCTTTATAACGGTTTTCTCTAACCGTAGGGACATGTTCGACGATTTCTCCTTCGAAAGATAGCACTTCAATCATTCGTTCTTTTTGAATCATAACTCTATACAAGTATTCAAGAAATTTATGTAAATTATGAGTTCCGAAAATGATATCCACTTGAGGATACGTTTTCAGTAATTTTTCAACGACTTCTTCTTCTTGAGGCATACATCCACCAACGGCTAATACCAAATTAGGATTTAAAACCTTATATTTTTTTAATCTACCAATCTCTCCAAAAACTTTATTTTCAGCATTTTTTCGGATAGCACAAGTATTAATTATAATCAAATCTGCTTCATTTAAATCATCTGTTTTAAAAAAACCTTCTGTTTCAAGTAATCCTCTTAATTTTTCTGAATCCGCTTCGTTTGCTTGACAACCATGTGTTTGGATTAAATATTTTTTATTCTTTCCAAAATTCTTAATTTCTAGCGGAATTTGATATTCTGAAACAATCGTTTCATTAAAACTTCGTTTGCGCGCATTTTTAAGTAATGGTTTGTTATAGTTTGTCTCACTCATATTTATCACCATCTTTAAGTATAACCAATTACCATAAATTATACAAATTATTTAACTAGAAAAAAAGATGTTTATGAGTTGCCTCATAAACAAAATTTATTCAAAGATATTGATTCTTTCAATCGTTTTTCGATCTAAATCTAACAAAACTGCATTAAATTGTAGTAATCCTTGCGTTTCTGGGAGTGTTCTTTCAGAAATTCCAGTTATAAATTTTCGGATTCCTTGTTTAATTTCTCCACCAATAATTCCGTATTTTACGCCTGTCATGCCAACATCACTTATGTAAAGCATTCCTTTTGGAAAAACGATATTATCGACAGTTGGCACATGGGTATGTGTTCCTACCATTGCATGTACTCTTCCATCTAAGTAATTAGCTAAAGCATATTTTTCACTAGTCGCTTCTGCGTGAAAATCGACAATGATGTAGTCGCTTTTGATTTCTTCAAGTAATGTATCAATTTTCGTAAACGGATTGTCAACTTGATCTCTCATAAATACTCTACCAAGTAAATTGATTACTGTAATGGTTAATCCATTAAAGTTGTAGGTAATATATTCGTTTCCAGAAGCACCTTTGCCATAATTTGCAGGTCTTGCAATGTATGGAAGCGAAAGAACGTTTATAGCGTCTTTTCTAGAAAACGCATGATTACCAAGCGTAATGGCATTGACTCCTTTGGACATTAAATCTTTATATATTTCCTCAGTTAATCCATTCCCATTGGCAATGTTTTCTCCGTTCACAATAATAAATTGAGGTTTATATTGTTGTTTCACAGTCAAAAAGTATTTTTCAAACGCTTTTCGGCCTTGTTCCATATAAACATCTCCAACAAATAGTACTCTCATTTATATCATCCCTTTAAAATGATAGCCTTCCGTGAAGGAAGGCTAGTCGTTTATTTTGCAATATCTTGTGCGCGTGTTTCTCGAATAACCGTTACTTTTATAGTGCCAGGATAACTGAGTTTTTGCTCGATTAGTTGTTTGATTTCTCTTGCAACCAAATATGTTTTAGCATCATCAATTTCGTTAGGTTTTACGATAACACGTACTTCTCTTCCGGCTTGAATTGCAAAGGCTTGTTCAACCCCAGCAACAGAATTGGAGATTTCTTCTAATTGAGTTAATCGTTTGATATAGTTTTCTAGTGATTCACTTCTAGCTCCAGGTCTTGCAGCAGATAACGCATCAGCAGCAGCTACTAAAACTCCTATAACTGTTTTAGCTTCTGTATCACCATGATGACTTGATATTGCATCAATTACAGCTGCATGTTCATGATATTTATTTGCAAGAGTAATTCCAATATCAACGTGTGATCCTTCTATTTCGTGATCAACAGCTTTTCCGATATCGTGTAATAAACCTGCGCGTTTTGCAATGATTTCGTTTTCACCTAATTCTACAGCCATTTTACCTGCTAAAAAGGCGGTTTCAATGGAATGTTTTAGAGCGTTTTGTCCGTATGAAGTTCTAAAATGCAATCTTCCTAGTAATTTTACTAAATCAGGGTGCATTCTACCAACTGCGGTTTCAAAAACGGCTTTATCTCCCATATCACGTATAAATTGGTCAACTTCAACTCTTGTTTTTTCAACGATTTCTTCAATTCTTGCTGGATGGATTCTTCCATCAGTAATTAATGTTTCAATCGTTTTTTTAGCAATTTCTCTTCTAATTGGATCAAATCCAGAGAGTACAACTGCTTCTGGTGTATCATCAATAATTAAATCAACGCCAGTTAATGCTTCAATGGTACGAATATTTCTGCCTTCACGACCGATTATTCGACCTTTCATTTCATCATTTGGTAAATTAACAACGGATACGGTTGATTCTGCAGTTACATCTTGAGCGTACTTTTGAATGGCTTGTGAAATAATGTCTTTGGCAACTTTTGAAGCGTCCATTTTCGCATTTTCTTCTTGTTCGCGAATGTAGCGGTCAATTTCATTTGCCATATCGTTTTCTACACGTTCCATAATAACTGATTTTGCTTGTTCTTCGCTGAAATTAGCGATTTCTAAAAGTTTTGAATTTTGTTCTTGGATTATGCTTTCCAATTTGCTGTTCTTTTCCTCAATAGCGTTTTTCTTTTCATCAAGTGTCTCTTCTTTACGATCTAAATTTAGTTCACGTTTGTCTAAATTGGCCGAACGACGTTCGATCAATTCTTCGCGTTGGTTGATTTTGTGTTCTAATTCGCCAACCATGGACTTTTTTTCTTTAATTATTTTATCGTTTTCTAAATTCAGATTATAAATTTCTTGTTTTGCTTCTAACAATTTTTCTTTTTTGAGTTTTTCCGCCTGAGTATTCGCATCGTCAATAATACTTTGAGATTTATTTCTTGCTGTTTGGAATCCTTTTTCTACAACAGAAACCCGAACAATAAATCCGATCAAACCACCGACAACTAAGCTTAGCAAACTAGAAATAATAATATAAATTGGATCCATAATTATTACCTCCATTATCTTAAGTTGTTTTATATAAGAGTATGTCTGAAATCCAATATCAGAATCATACCACCAATATACTATCTAATTTTATTACCCTCTTATTATATTATAAAAGGCACTGATAGTCAAAAATTATTTACCAAAACATTTTATTATTCAGTTAATTTGTAACCACCATTATAAAATAAAAAAGAAACTCCTAAGAGTTTCCTTATTTAATCAACAATTTTTCGCGAATATTTTTGGTTAACAGCTCTAACATATCAGGATTTTCATCTAAATATTTCTTGACATTCTCTCTGCCTTGTCCAATTTTTTGATCATTATATGAATACCAAGAACCACTTTTCTTTATGAGTTCATGTTCTACTGCTAAATCAACTACTTCTCCAGTTCTAGAGATTCCCTTTCCGAAGATAATATCAATGACACAAGTTTTAAAAGGAGCAGCAACTTTGTTTTTTACTACTTTTACCCTTGCTTGGTTTCCAATAATATCGGTTCCTTCTTTGATTTGTTCTCCTTTTCGGATTTCAAGTCGAATAGAAGCATAAAATTTCAAAGCTCTACCACCAGTTGTTACTTCAGGGTTACCAAACATCACTCCAACTTTTTCTCGGATTTGATTAATAAATACAGCAATGCATTGAGATTTTGATAAAACTCCAGATAATTTTCTCATAGCTTGACTCATAAGTCTTGCTTGGAGCCCCATATGAGAATCTCCCATTTCACCACGGATTTCTGCTTCAGGAACTAAAGCAGCAACCGAATCAATGACCATGATATCAACTGCGCCACTTCGAATTAAAGCTTCCGCGATTTCCAACCCTTGTTCGCCAGTATCTGGTTGAGATAAAATTAATGAATCAATATCTACTCCTAAAGCTTTTGCATATTGTGCATCTAGTGCATGTTCTGCATCAATAAATGCTGCATATCCACCTCTTTTTTGTACTTCTGCGATGGCATGAAGCGCAAACGTTGTTTTTCCAGAGGATTCTGGCCCATAAATTTCAATGATTCTTCCTCTTGGGTATCCACCAACGCCCATAGCGGCGTCTAAAGCGATAGATCCACTTGAAATGGATTCTATATTCATATTTGTTCCAGCTTCACCAAGAATCATTACAGAGCCTTTGCCGTACTCTTTTTCGATTTCTTTTAATGCGATTTCTAAACTTTTTCTACGTTTTTCGTCTATCATTATAGACCTCCTGTTATCATTTCAGTATTCTACGATAAAATAATACGCTTTGAACTTGTAAAGTTCTTTAAACAGATTCTAAAATAATTTTTTTGTTTTTAAGAAAATAATCAATTCCTGAGATAATCGTTAAAACAATGGATGCTGCAATTAGGATATACCCTATATAGTAAATCCATTGATTTGATATCGGCATTAAAAAAAAGTAATACATGATAGCAATCATTGTTGTTGCCGTTTTATATTTTCCTAATTTTGAAGCTGCTATAATTTTGCCATGGCCTACTGCAACTAATCTAATACTTGTCACAATTAATTCGCGAGCTAACACAATCAAAGGAATCCAAAAAGGCATCCACATTCCATTAACTAAGCCAAAATTATCGGTTAAAATTAGTAATGCACTAATTACTAAAAGCTTATCTGCTAAAGGATCCATAAATTTTCCAAAGGTAGTAACAATATTTCTTTTTCGAGCAATTGCTCCATCAAAATAATCGGTAAGGGAAGCTACAACAAAGACAATTCCCATTAGCCAATATGTTGCTATGCCAATTACGTCAATCAGCAAGTATAATGCAATCATTATTGGAATCAATACAACTCGAAACATTGTCAATTTATTAGGTAAGTTCATTTTAACACCTCTTTATAATTATATCATAAAACTTATTTTATACGTAAGAAAAAACCGTTTTTTTAATGAAAAAGCAACCGATTAAGGTTGCTTCATTTATTTATTCTTCGGTTTCAGCTGATTTAACATTATGATAAACTTCTTGGACGTCATCTAAATCATCGGTCATTGAAATAAAACGGTCTAATTTTTCTTGATCTTGATCAGAAAGTTCAATGAAATCATTTGGTAAATACGTAACTTTATCTTCTAAAAAAGTTAATTCTTTTCCCGTTTCAGTTAAAGCATCTTTCATTTTATCTAAATCACTTGCTGCTCCGGTTATTGTCACGATTCCTTCTTCTTCATATACATCAGTTATTTCACATTCTTTTTCTAATAAAACTTCTAATACTTCATCTTCTGACATACCTTCAACGCTTATTAAAGCACAGTAGGTATATAAATAAGCAACACTTCCTGCCACTCCTAATTTACTGCCCGTCTTTGTAAAACAACTTCTTACTTCTCCAAAAGTTCGATTTACATTATCGGTTAAACATTCAACAATCAAAGTACATCCACCAGGTCCAAAGCCTTCATAGCGAATGGGAGCATAATCTTCTCCTTGCCCGCCCTTTGATTTTTCAATGTTTCTTTTTATAACATCACCAGGAACTTGATTTTGTTTAGCTCGTTCAATAACTCTCTTTAATGCTAAATTATTATCCACATCTTGCCCACCAATTTTAGCGGCCATATAGATTTCTTTTCCAAATTTAGAATAGAGTTTACTTTTCATTAAACTCGTTTTTTCCATTGCTACTTTTCTTACTTCATGTGCTCTTCCCATATTTTCACCTATATATTAATTATTTTTTTAAAATTGTATGATCGGTCTTTAATTCAACCAATCCCGCTTTATAGAGTGAACCTAAAGCTCGTTTAAAAGCTGATTTACTCATTTTAAAAGCTGAAGCAATTTCATCAGGACTGGATTTATCAGTAAAACGCATCATTCCTTGATGAAATTCTAAATATGTTAAAATTGTTTTTCCATCGACATCAATCATTAACTCTTTTTGTTCAATTAAAGAGCCGACGTATTCGTCATTTTCATTTTGTTTTAGTAATTTTGGTCTTACTGGTTCTCCAATTCGATATTTTTGTCTTGTATTGTTATAATGTACAAAAATTTCATGACCAAATTCTGTAAAGCAAACCAATCCATCATCAAGTAAATATAAAACGGTAGCTTGACAAACGTCTCCAACTGTCATTGGTTTTAAAGGGGCTACGTATTCAGATATTTGTTTTCTGCCAACTATTTTCGCAAATAGATGGGATTTTTTTTCTTTCATGGACACAAATAAATAATCGCCTACAACAGGCCATTGATTTAAATTTAAAGGTAAATCATCTTTTGATAGTAATAAATCTTTTACCAATCCATAATGTAAAAAAACTCCATATTCGTGATTAATCGATACGACTTCTAAAAAAGCACCTTTATGAATCGATATTTTAGCTTCTTTTGTGGAAGCGGTTTTTCTACCTTGATTGTCAGAATAGATAAATACGTCGATTTCTTCTCCATCCATATAAGGTTTTAACGCTTCTTTTTTATGTAAAAATACTTCTTCAACTCCATCAGTTAAAAGATAACTAATGTCGGTTTCTCTTAATACAGTTAAATGGTTTACATCACCTAATATCATAAATTGCCTCCATAAAATAGCATATTACTCCCAAAGGGAAGAAAATAAACAAAAATGTAAAAAAAATTAAGTGATCAATTAAAAGACTTGAAAGTAAAAGCAAACCAAAAAAAATCACAAGTCTCTTTTTTAACTTGTGAAGGTTACTTTTCCACCAATTAATCTTCCAATTCATAAAATACCTTCTTGATTCTCATTTATTCTAATTTATCAAAACCATTATACCTTATTTTGATTGAAAAGTCTACTTTTGAATTTAGTTCTGTGTAAAAATTAATTAAAATAAAACACTGTCAAATCGACAGTGTTTTATTTATTGTAAATACCCTAATATTTTTGCGATTTCTTCTGTATCTTTATCGCCTCTACCAGATAAATTAATGACAATCATTTTATCTTTACTTAATTCTTTCGCTAAATTCATTGCATACGCCACGGCATGACTGGATTCAATTGCCGGAATGATTCCTTCTGTTTTTGACAAATAGACAAAAGCATCTATGGCCTCCTTGTCTGAAATCGCTACGTATTTTGCTCTTCTTGATTTTAATAAGTGAGCATGTTCTGGACCAACTCCTGGATAATCAAGTCCTGGTGAAATGGAGTAAACAGGAAGAACTTCTCCTTTTTCATCTTGAATAAATTTTGTATACATTCCATGAAACACACCATCTTTTCCAAGAGTCATAGTTGCTGCATGTAACTTAGTATCTAATCCTTTTCCTGCGGCTTCACATCCTACAAGATTTACTTCAGCATCTTGAATGAATTCATAAAAAGCTCCAATGGCATTGGATCCTCCTCCAACGCAAGCAATTACATAATCAGGTAATCTATTTTCTAAAGAAAGAATTTGCTCTTTTATCTCTTTACCAATCACTTTTTGAAATTCTCGTACCATTAATGGATAGGGGTGAGGCCCAACTGCTGATCCAATTAAATAGTAAGTGGACTCCAAATGAGTCGCAAAATCCATAAATGCAGCATCTACAGCATCTTTTAGTGTTTTGGTGCCAGTAGATACAGTATGGACCTTAGCCCCTAACAGTTCCATTCTATAGACGTTTAAAGCTTGTCTTATTGTATCTTCTTCTCCCATGTAGATTTCACAATCTAGTCCCATTAATGCTGCAACTGTAGCAGTCGCAACTCCATGTTGTCCTGCACCGGTTTCAGCTATAATTCTTTTTTTACCCATTCTTTTTGCTAAAAGAGCTTGACCTAAAACATTATTTATTTTATGAGCTCCTGTGTGATTTAAATCTTCACGTTTTAAATAAATTTTCGCTCCATTTAAATCTTCTGTCATTCTCTTTGCAAAGTATAAAAGAGAGGGTCTATTTGCATAATTTTTTAATAAATCATTGAATTCTTGGTTAAACTCTTTGTCATAACGATATTTTTCAAAAGCGAATTCAACTTCTTTAATTGCGAGTAACACTTCACCTTCGACAAATTGACCGCCATATTGACCAAATTCTCTTGTTTGCATATAATTCTCCTTTTTTTATTTTAGTTTTGATTTTATATATATGTCTGTTGAAAATCACATTTCATGGTTCGTGCATGATAAATTCCTCCTCAATTTTAAAATAAAAAAAAGAGTCATCGTCTACTGGGACGATGACTCGTGTTGCCACCCATATTTAAGAACAAAAAACATTCTCCTTGTCGGTATCAAACAATACCTAACTCTATAACGGGAGTTCCCGAAGTAGCATTGCCGCCACCCTTTTCACAAATCCATTCATCAACCACTCCTGATTAGGCTTGCACTATCCCTAAATCGCTACAACATTCGTTGAATTGATTACTTCTTTTGCTCATAAAATTTAAATATTGAATGCATTATACATTACGATTTCGTAATATACAAGCCCTTTTTAAAATTTTTTTAAATATTTCTTGTTTGTTTTTCGTTTTCAATAATTGGTTTTGAGTCTTCTTCGAAACGACGAACAAATTCTCTTAAAGATAAAGGACTGTACATCCAGCCTTTGTTAAATCCCGGAATGATATATTGGGTAAATAAATCCAGCAATTCTCTTTCTTCATAAGCTTGTGTTACAAAAACCAAATTATATTCTTTGTTGATAACGATGTATTGTTTTAACCACCCAGCAGCCCTAAAATCACCAAAATCATTTAACCAAAATTGATAACCATATCCATAAGTATCTTTTGGGTTATCTACGTGCGAAGTTGTAATATGATTTTTTGAGGCATCAAGAATATAAGCACTTGATACAACTTGAATTTCTCTCCATTTACCTTCATTTAATAAAAGCAAACCGAATTTAGCTAAATCAATTGCATTCAGTTTTAATCCATGTGCTCCAAGATTAATCCCATTAAAATCTTTCCAAACTGGTTTTTCCATGTCCAATATTTGATACATATTGTCATTTAAAAAATCATTACAAGATTGAGAAGTCACTTTTGATACAATCGCAGAAAGCATAAATGAAGCAAAATTATTGTAAAAAAAGACTTCTCCAGGTTGATGGATTAAAGGGGTGTTAAAAAAAGACTGAAATGGATTATCTGTTGATTTTAATTCAGCTAACCCATTTTTCTCTTGGCCAACACTCATGGTTAATAAATGGGTGATGGTTAAGGTTTCATAGCCTGGTAAATAAGATGTTATATCCTTTTCAAATAAAGGTAAAACTAAATCTTGAATTTTTAAAAGTCCTAAATCTTGGCATATTCCGATGGCAATGCTAGTAAATGATTTTGAAATGGAATAAACTTCTTCGGTTTGATTAGGACCAAAGCCATCTGCATAGGCATCAAATACTTTTGCGCCATCTTTTAACAAAATTAAGGAATGAATGTTTAAATGATCTTCTTTGATTTTGTCAAACATTTCAACTAAAAATCCTTTATCAATGTTTGCATCTTTACAAGACGCTTTTTCAAAGTCTTTCCTAGGAAATATCATAAAATTCCTCCGTTTACATATTGATTTTGTTGCTTTTCTTTATTATATCACAAGAATTTAGAAGTTATCTATAGATAACAGAATAATTAATAATTCCTCATGAAATCCTCATAAAACTTTACGGCTTGTGCTAAGGAACTTAATTTTAACCTTTCATCATTCCCATGAATCGACTGTAACTCTGCTTGCGAGACTCGTAAAGGTGAAAATCGAAGGATGGAATCTGAGATTGAACGATAATGTCTTGCATCTGTACCTCCTAACACAATATAAGGACTAATTAAAACATCTGGAAAAGAGGTTTGAATTTGTTTGGTTAAATAGATATAACCAGCTGAATTTATATCAGTAATGGGAGAAGCTTCTCTGCCATTCATGATTTCACATTCAATGTCATATTTTTTTGCGATTTTAGTTAATACTGCAACGGAATCTTGAATTCCTTGTATTGGATGGGTTCTGAGATTCGCTAATAAGTATGCTTCGGAAGGAATTACGTTTTCTTGATCGCTTCCTTTTGACATGGTAAAGGCAATTGTCGTTGAAAGAAAAGCTCTTCCATAAGGGCTAAAGGAAGGTAAGATTTTTGTAAGAAAACCTTTAAATAACCACATATTACCAAAAATAAATCGATACCAAAAGCTCATCGATGAAGAAGCAATTTCAAACATAATTTTTACTTCATTTATCATCTTTGTTTTCAAAGGAAATTTTCTTTCGATATGCATTACAAATTCAGAAAGTCTTGCGATTGGTGAATGTCTAGAAGGAATGGAAGAATGCCCTCCATTTGATTTCGCTTTAAATAACAGATTAACATATCCTTTTTCTAAAACGCCAACTAAAGCCATCTCTTTTTTCATAGATGGGAAAGCATTCTCAACAATCACTCCGCCTTCATCCAAAACTAAAGATAAGATTATGTTTTGATTTGCTAACCAATCTACCGTTATTTTGGCTCCATTTCCAGATACTTCTTCGTTGCTTGAGCTTGCTAGATAAATATCAACTGAAGGTACAAAGTTCTCGCTTAACAATTCTTCAACTGCTTGAAAGATTGCATACAATGTAGATTTCGTGTCAATTGTCCCTCTTCCAATTATAGTATCATGTTCTATTACTCCAGAAAAAGGGGTGTGTTTCCAATTAAGTTCGTCAACTGGCACTACATCTTGATGTGCCATAAGCAAGATTGGATAATTATGAGTTGTTCCAATCCACTTATAAATAAAGGATCCATCATCAAATTTTGTTTGTTCTAAGTTTAAATGTATTAAAGGAAATAGATGAGTTATTACTTTTTGTAAATCTTCAAAAGAATTCAAATTAGTATTTTCTCGATTGGAAATTGTTTTAATTTGAATTAATTTTTGTAATCCTTTTGCATACTTTAATTGAAACTCAAGAGAGATGTCCTTTTTCACAGGTTTTGAAAGTGAATTTCCAGTAAAAAACGTTCGAATAATTGCAATCAATATCAATAAAAAGAAAAGAGAGACAAACGCTAAAAAAATATAAAATTCAGTTTTCATGAAATTCTCCTTTTATTAAAACAAGTTAAGAAAAAATCTTAACTTGAATTTATTTGTTTAGCTTTTTTTGGTACCTTTCTTCTTCGCTAAAAATACAACCACAGTATTTTTGCATATACAAAGGTAATGTTTTAGCAATTTGTTGTCCTGCGCGAAAATAAGGTCTAAAATCATAATAATAAAAAGGAATACCTTCTTCTTTTGCAATACGAACCGCAATTTCTTTTATACGTTCGTGTTTTTGATAAGGACTAATCAATAATGTTGTAGAGAAAGCATCAAAACCATTAAGCTTAGCTTGTTTTGCAGTGAGTCGAATTCGATCTTCATAACAAAAATCACAACGATTTTCTAAGTCAGAGATAACATGTTTTACAAATTGTCTCAAACCATAGGTATCATTAATCACTAAAGGCAATTGAATCATTTCACTGTATTGTTTTAGAGCATTTAATCGACTCGTATACTCTGTAAATGGATGAACATTGGGGTTATACCAATATCCGGTCACATCTATTTTCTCTTCTTTTAATATATTTAGTACCATTACACTGCAAGGTGCGCAGCAAATATGTAAAAAAACATTCATACTTTCACCTACATCATCATTAATTTTTCAAAAGCTGGCTTCCATTTTAGTTTTGCTGCAGATTCAAAATAGGCTCTCGCTTTTTTTAAATCTTTGGCAATATATGAATTCAAGTCATAATACAAAAGTCCCATTTCATAAAACGCTTCTCCATCGTCTTCGTTTTTAACGGCTTTTTGAAGCCAATCGTATGCTGAAAAATATTCAGTATCCTGAAGAATTTGATACATTTTCACCATAGCTCTTGACAATCCGGATTCAGCAGCTAATTCAAACCAATACCTTGAAATTCTTTTTGATTCCATTACGCCTTTTCCGTTTTCATACATTTCAGCTAGATACACCATGGAATAAGCTGAATTACTTTGAGAATGTTGCGGATCAAGGACATATTTTAAAAACATTTCATTTGCAGTCGAATATGCTATTTGTTGTTTTTTTGGTTTTAGTGTTTTTGACTCGGCTTTTTCAAAGAGTAAAACGGCATATTTATAAAGAGCTCCTAAACTTCCAAGTTGGATGGCCCTTTGGAATGCTTTTTCAGCTAAAGAAAAATTAGAGTCACATCCAATACCCTTATCATAAAAGATACCCATCCAATAATAAGCTTGAAAATACCCTTTTTTAGATGCATTTTCCATGTATTGAAATGCCAGTTCAAAACTTGAATTATTAATTTGTTTTCGATAATGTAAAAGCCCTAAATTCATTAAAGCATCTGGATCATTTTGTTTTGCGGCTTCAAAATACCAAGTTTTTGCTAATTCAAAGTCTATATCGATGTTTATTCCCATTCGATATAAATCACCTAAACGAGTCATTGCTTTTTGATAGCCTCGACCTGCAGAAATTTCTAGATAGTTTTTCGCTTGAAGACTATTTTGAAGGATTCCTTGTCCATACAATAAACTAACACCCATGCCATAATATCCAAGTACTTCATCTAAATCCATTAATTTTTTAAAATAAATAATAGATTTTTCAAAATTTTGTTTTGTAGCTTGAGTACCTTCATAATAAGAAATAGAAACGGATTTTAAACTCTCAAGTTCTCCCGTTTTAGCTAACAATTCATCATAGTAAAAAATCATTTCTTGTAAAAATCCTTTTGATTTTTTTAAAAAATAGGGGTGCGGTAATGAATAGATTTTTTTCAATTCAATCATTGCATTTTTTAACCCAGAAACTGCAGCTTTATCCAACCAATGAAGAGCAGTTTCAGGATTTGATTTGTTTTTAGTTGATTCGAGGTAGAGCAATCCTAATTGATACATTCCTTCAATGTTATTTAAATCTGCTGATTTTTGATAATATTCCCATGCTTTTTTTGTGTCTTTTTTACATCCGATTCCCAAAAGATAATAACTTGCTACTTGATTGTATGCAAATGTATCATTTTGTTTGGCAGCATCGAGTACGAATTTAAATGCTTTTTTCTTATTTTTATGAAATCCTTCACCTAAAACTGCCATAGAAGCTAATTTCAGATTGGCTTTCGTATAGCCACAAGCCATAGCTTTTTGTAAATATTCAATGGCAAGTTTATATTCTTTTTTCTCAATGAAGTATTTTCCTACATTATAAAGGCCCAGTGGATTTCCAACGTCTGCTGCTTGTTTATAGTAAGTGTAGGCGACTTCAATATTTTTTTCATTGTTTATGCCATTAAAGTATTTATCACCCAAATCGTTTAAAGATTTAGGATTTACTTTTTCAATCATATTAATATCCCCTAATTCCTTTTAATTCGATTTTGGCTAATTCATAACCTAGTAAGCTTGCAGCTTCATACCATTTAGCGGCTTTCGTAAAGGAAGAAGGAGTTCCTTCTCCGGTTTCATATCTTTTCCCTAGGGTATACATTGCACTTGGATCTTTTAAATTCGCAGCTTTTGAAAGGTACTCAAAAGCTGTTTCAAGAGATTTCTTTACGCCTTTTCCATTAAAATAAGCATCGCTTAAGTAACGATATGCTAATCCGTTTCCTTCTTTTGCAGCAATTTCAAAATAAATGATTGAATCATTCACACGGTTTGACTCAAATAAATCAATTCCAATTCGCATTATATCTTTTGTTTCTCTAAAATCTGTTTTACTAGTGCTTCCCATTAATCGAAACTGATTCATGGCATCAATCGATCCATTAGTTAATGCTTTATTAAGCCAAGAGTGAGCTGATTCCCAACTTTTTTTAATCCCATTGCCTGTAAAATAAGCCATTCCAATTTTATACATCGCATAAGGATGGTCTTTTTTTGCAAGTTCGACGTAAGTTGTTAAGGCAAGAGAAAGATTGTAAGGAATTCCTTTTCCAAGTTCATAAAATTCAGCGACTTTTAAAGCGCCATCTTTACTTCCTTGAAGAGCTGATGCTGTGTAATATTCAAAAGCTTGTTTTAAATTTTCTTCTACACCGCTCGCTTCTTCATAACATCGACCTAACATATAAATAGCTTCTGTATGTAGTTCAATGGCAGCTATACTAAATAAACGGAAAGCTTCTTTTGAATTTTGTTTAGCTCCTAATCCAGAAAAGTACATGAGGCCTAAATAATAGATACTATTTAAATCTTTCTTTTTAGCAAGTTTAGAAAACATCGTAAAAGCTTGTTCAAAATGGCGAACTTCATAAGCGTGTAATGCCTCTGAAAATTGCGTTTCTTTTTCCATTATTTTGAACCTCCTTTTTGTTTATTATATCATAATTTTTGATTGTTCATATCGGTTATCAAGGCTTTTATTACAAAAAGTCTAGATAAACTTCTATCTAACCCACCTGGCTTATTTCTTTTTAACCATAGTAATTCATGAGTTTCAATAATTTGATTGATTAAACTCAAATCTCGAGAGTCAAATAATGTGTTAGAATTGATTTTTTGGTTGATATCTAGTGATAATTGAATTAATCGAATTGTTTGTAAAATTTCTTCTTTCACTTCTGAGGATGTATCCAAAATTGCATTTTTTGCTTTTTGAATTAAAGTCAAAATCATTTTTTTATTATCTTCTTTTATGATTGATGTTTTTAATGCTTCTTTTAAAATATATTTCTTCAGTTCCAAAGGATGACTTGAATCTGGGTCAGCATACATAATCGATTTAAAAGTCATTGTTTGATTTGGTAAATATTCGTTTTCCAAATTGGAATAAGAGGCAAGATCGAAGATGATTTGAGCAACGTTATCTTTAGTATTGTTAAAAATAATTTCATTCATAAATACTTTAATTTCATCAAAAGATTCAAAGTCATCTCCCCAAGAAACAACTCCAGCATAGATTAAACCAGGATAGCTAAAAATAAGATTTTGCAAATGACCGAAATCACCCCAATCGGTAGTAATAACTCCTAATCCTCCAAAGGTTTTTGAAGCCAAGGCGGCGTTTTTAGTTGTTTCTTTCATATCATATAACCTTGAAGAAAAACTATTCCAAGAAGACGTGCCTGGAGCTAAAATAAATGGAATTCTATTTTCTTGTAGTAGTTTGGCATTTAAATTAAATGGATAATTAAAGTCATAACCCCAGTCTACTACGATTAATGACTCAGGAAAATTCACCAAAATTTCTTCATGGTGTAAAATAACATCTCCCCAAATGAAAGGTGTTTTTCCAAATTCTTTTACAAAGCTAGAAAGCTTAGAAACGTAATTCATATAAACAGTTCCTACGCCAAGTTTTTCGCATTCTTGTTGGCTCTTTCCTTTTGAAAGTTCAAATGGTTCATCACAATTCATATGAAAATAGTTTGAATTAGAATAAGGAAGAATGTCTAAATACATTTTTTTTACCAACTCTATGCTTTTAGGGTCTAGCGGGTTTAATGTGGATGCAGGAAACATAAACCCATATTGTAAAAATCCATCTTCACACTCTGATAATGAATGATATTCCTTTAAATTAAGCCATTTAGTCATGTGTCCTAATCCATTCATATTTGGCACAACATCAACGCCTCTTATAAAAGCATACTTACTTAATTCTTGAAATTCAGATACAAGAAAAGGAGTGTCAACAGGTAACCCAGGAAATGATGGAAATTCATAAGAAAATCCTTCAATGTATAGTTCAAAATGATTCATTTTAATTTGCATCATTAAGTTAATCAAATGTTTTAGCGTTTCAAGCGTTGGAATTTTATCTCTACTGATATCTAACATAAATCCCCTAATTTTTAAATCTGGGAAATCGACAATATCAAAACAAGTTACTCTATTGCTTTTCACTAATTGAAAAAACGTCATTAGACCATATAAGGCACCATGATAATCTATATATTCAATTTCAATTCTTTCTTCTTGTACGACTAAATGATACCCTTCATCTTTCATGGTTTCATTAAAGGTAAATCGTAAGGTTGCACTCACTTGACTTGTCGTTTCATAAACAAAAAACATTTCAATTACTTCTTCTAAATTACTCAACTCTTGAGGCAAAAAGATCTTAAGTATCTTAGGAATAGTAAAACTTCCTTCCATTTCTTGAATCTTTTTTACTTTTGGAATAAGTTGCATCTTAGTCCTCCTTTAAACATATTAATTCATTCGTAAGCAAAGAATATAGATATGTATCTACTGGCTTTTTTGTTATTTTTCTTATGTAATCTGCGTACCCATTTAACTGAATCAAATAAGCTGATTCATCCGTGTTTTTAAGTTTATAATCAATAAGATATACTTTGCTTTTGTATACAAGCATTAAATCAATTATGCCACTTTGAGTTGTATCAATCGTTTCATCATAAAATTCATATTCTTGATAAATTTCAGCTTCTTCTATGTTTTGAAAAGGGAATGAGATTAGTAAAGGCTTCAATTTATCTTGTAAGAATACTGGAAGATTACTTAAAGAAGCATCAACATTCTTAAAATCAAAATGTTCTAAAGCTTCATGAAGCATCGTCCCAAAATGCATAGCTTCTTTTTCTGCTTTTGAATAGAGTGAGATACTGTTTTTTGAGAAATGATATTCTTCTTTGCAAAAAGCATCAAAGTTGAACTTCAAATAAGAAACTGGTTCAAATTTATTACTTAATGCGATTTGGCTATCTGGCTGAATACTTTCGTACTTGATATCTATATTTTGAAACCATGAAGATAAACTAGGAATACTACTTAGAACATCTGTATAAGAACTAAATTTTCTTCTTATGCCTACATCTAAATATCCTAAATTATTATAAATTAAATTTGTGTTTTTCCATTTTGATACATTTGTTACTAAAATCATCTTTTCTTTTGCTCTTGTTAATGCCACGTAAAAAAGTCGAATTCTTTCTGATACATAGCTTTGATAATTTTTTCTTTTTAATAAGATGTGATATATGGTATCTTTAAATCCATTATCAAATGATTTTGTTATTAATCCATACTCTTTATCAAATACAAAAAAAGATTTGTTTTCACTGTAATTAAATTTTTTATCAAGTCCGGCATAATAACAAATTGGAAATTCTAAACCTTTCGATTTATGAATAGTTAGGATATGAATCGCATCCGCATCTTGATCGACAACAGATGATTCTGGGTTCTCGCCTGAATCCCTCATAACCTCCAGATGCTTAATAAATTCAGAGACCCGGTCAACCTCGGCAATTTGCTTGAATTCCTGTACCCGGCCGAAAAAACTGGCAATATTTCTGACTTTTTGCTCGTTAGCCAGGCTTTCATTATTAATGAGACGCTTTAATAAACCGGACTTGTGTAGAAAGAGATAAAGAACCTCTCCGGTCGGCTTGGTATTGGCGACATCAAGATAAAAATCCGTGTCGGCCAAAATATTCTTCACTACCTCTCTCGCTCGCTTGGTGATATCGGACAAGACCCGATATTCGGCTTCTCCGGAATCTAATTTGGCAAAGACCTGAAAGAGAGTATAGTTTCTTCTCTTGGCAAAAGTATTCATCTTTTGCAAATCGAGCGGATTGAGCTGATAAATTT